>JARRQF010000297.1:0-10296 GCA_037382065.1 Candidatus Thiodiazotropha sp.
GTCATCCGCGTTGTTGCGCGCCTTGGAAAGGGAGAAGCCATTCCCGGCGGCACGCGCCTAGCGGCTAACCGCTTAGCGTCACGCTATAATTGTCAATTTGTATGAAGCACCACACTAGAGTGCGGTTAACCGGTAATAGCCTTGCTTGTTCGTTGGTAAGAGGAATTGCTCTTGATGGGCCTTTACGTTGAGATATGAAACTTTGCGAAACGGGCCAATGGGGGTATCGGCGTGACTCAGCTCATATAGCCCAGATTTTAGATTACGAGTGATTAATGTGATGCCCTTTGTTGAAGCTGTGATCTTTACGCTATCATAGGGTGCCGCCAAGGGGTCACCAATAAATATCCCTTCTCCTGGTTGCTGGACGCTCTTCCAGTAGGCCTCGATCAGTGTCGCTCCATGACTGTAGTTTTCCATCAATAATCGCGGTTCGGGAAACTTTCCCAGATGGTTGCATGGTTCTACGACGGTTCCAAAACTGCCTGTTGCACCGGCTTCCAGCCAGCGTAATGCACTCATTTGAAGCGTGCCATTGAGTTGCCCACCTGTGGATGTTAAATGGTCGGCTATTGCGCCTGGGAGAAAGGTGAGGCTATCCAGTCCATCGACATGGGTTTTGCCAGTAAAGTAGAATAAAACATCTTTACGATCTCTTAAAGCATCAGTTCGAACAATCTCAGTATCGATCCAGTTATACATGACACTACGGGTGAGTAGGTAGTCTTTGGCGCGAACGTTTCGGGCTTTGTCGCTGCTGCTCACCAGATAGGCTGTTCCTTTGGGAAGGCTGCCATCGGAGGCGATTCCTCTGTCAATCAGTGCTTTGGCGTTTTTAAAGTTTTGTGCAGCAATGCTAATGGTTGGACGAATCGATAGGTCGCTATAGGGCGTGGCTGCTGAGTAGTCATAATAGGGGCTATGGCGTGTTGATGCACACTGTTTTTTGGAGCACCAGGCTCTATCAAATCCAAACGTGATGGCCGATGTGATCGACATACAAGCGACACGGTAGGGGGTGGTCCAGGTTATCGCGTAGGCCTGGATGTGTTTTGGGGTGGCTTTTAGCAGTTTTTCTCTCAGCAGGGTGAAGTGTTTTGCTTGCAGGGTAGTTTCTCCACTCTGCAAGCTTAGGTGGAGAAGATTCTCCTTTGGGATATTTCGTGCCTGAATATAGTACTCTCCGATACGAACACTGAGCGGGTCATTGTCATTAACCACAACGGCTAGTTCATCTGCCTGAAGGCGGTATTTCGGTAATTGAATTTGCAGATCTTGCGCCATGCCTATGGTGGGTAGAGAGAGGCTCAGCAGAAAAAATAGATAGCATCGTGTAAATAGAGACATTAGTTGTTTTTATCCTGAGTTAAGTCCATTTGATTATCTAGGAGTGCTGTAAGTGGTGCTGGTGGTGGCGCCTGTAAAAGTTTGGTCTGAGGTGCAAGCGGAATGCGAAGTGGGGAACTTGTGACTGGCCACTGGCCTTTTAGGCGATTTTTGGAACTCATTCCAGAAAAAACCAGATAGCTGTATTTGCCATAATGAGGTACCTTTCTCGCAAGCCCAGCAATACCTTCAGGTGATTCACTGGATAACCAGGCTTGGCTCTGTCCATGTTTGGGGTCGCGTTGGGTTACTACAAAGCTGTGACCTTTGAATGGGTATGAGGTTTGATTAATACGCCAACCATCAGTTTGTTGCTTAATTGGATATCTTTTTAGCCCCACTAGGAATGAAGTCTGGTGAAGATTTTCTCTGCCAAGCAACCACACAGGTCTGTCATTAGGGAGTTGCTTAATGTCGCTATCCATCGCTATTTCAGCATCAGCATAGCCTTCACTCCAGCGGTTCGCCAAATCTCTGTAGGCCTGACGCATGGGTTGAGAAGCCTTTGCCGGAAGTAAAATCAATAGCCGCTCACTGCCGAAAAGGTTACTTAGCGTCGGTGGCGTCTCTTCTGGGTAGAGTTGTCTGAAGAGATCGAACCAGGGGTCGGCATCAAGTTGCAGAGGTTTATGATCCAGCTTAATGGTGAATGGCGTCTCCCGCTTCTGCATCGCAATATCGATCTGTTGTGGGGCGTGCCCTTGTTGATGTATCAGAAGTGGAACCTTAATAGGAAAGGGCGGTTCGGGTTGGGTTTGTCGCAGCACACCCTGGATTCTGTAACCCCCTGATCTCTTTTCTGTCTTGATATCCTCTATCGCAAGCGCAGGAGCACCCATTCGCTCGGTCCAGGGCGTGAAAAACGCCTCCAGAGAGCGTTGACTGACCTTTTCAAAGGCTCTCCTCAGGTCATTATATCCTGCAATCTTAAAGCGATTGTTTTGGTAAAAGCGCTGCAATCCAGCAATAAACGTCGTATCACCTAATTGGCGTCGCAGCATATGGAATAGCATCAGGCTCTTACCATAACCAACCGCTTGACTGGCACTGCTGTGACGACTGCGAAATTGGTTCAATGGAAAGTCATTGCCCTGTCGTACAAAATCACCATAGTGTTGTAGCAGATTACGTCTGTGATTTGCACCGAGGCCGCGCTGTTCGTCAAGTAGATGATCGGCCAGATAGCTGGTCAATCCTTCGGACCAGTTGCCACTCTGGTAGTCGACATAGACACTGTTTCCCCACCAGTTGTGGAGAATCTCATGGGGATAGGAGGTATGCAGAATAAAGGGAAGTCGTAATACTCTGGGACCAAGGAGGGTAAAAGAGGGCATGCCGTAGCCGCTTTCCCAAAAGTTTTCCACTAGGGCAAATTTGGCATAGGGATAGTCACCGATAAGCTGCTGGTAAAGGCTTAGGTACTGTTTTGTGGCATTCAGGTAGCGCTCAGCCAGAGCGGAGTCCCGTTGGTGGAGAAAAACCTGAGCTTGGGTATCTCCGGCGCTTTGTTGGTAGATCTGGTAGGGACCCGCGATGAGATAGATGTCATCCTGTGGTGATTGTTCATGCCAGCTTATACTTGTCATATTATCAGAGGTTTTAATCTTTGGGCCCTCACCCTGGCTGATGGCAAGCCAGCCGATGGGGAGTATCGTATTCATTGAAAAGGCCTGAAAGGTGTCGGGAAACCTGGGATACCAGGTGACATTGGCATCCAGGTAGACCCCCTCGGGAGAGATGGTACCGGGTAGACTTTCCCTGGAAAGTCCGGGGCTCTCAAGTTGATTGGTCAGTTGGTGATTGATCACCCCACCATATTCCAGGGTGAATCTGTGTTGCGCTTCTGGCATGCTGAGGCGGTAGGCAATGGTAGGAACAGGGCCTTCAACCGGCCCTTGTCGCTCAATGTCTACCCCAGGAGTCAGGCTGCGGGGCTGTAGTCCATCATGGAGCAAGAATATCTGTTTACTCTGATCTGTCAGCTCGATATGGTCAATGACATGTAGTGATCGTTTTTTTGGATCAAGCTCGACTTTGAGATCATGCTGGATTAATGTCGCTCCACTTGCGGTGTTTACCAGAGTTATTAGCCCATATAGGATGAAATGGAGTGGTGATTTTCTGGTCATAACGCATTTATCATTTTTTTGTAAGTTTCATTGGATGGCTCCGCTACTCAATGATCTACTGAGTTATTGGATTTATGTCAACTGGTAACCGTCCATGCCGTGCGTCGCAGCGGTTGGCATTGCAACAATCAAATGCGGCTTGTTTAGGGAGATACCTGTGTTACGTAAATATTTGCTACTCATTATCCTGATCGGCATGATGACAGAGGTAATGTCTCAGGAAAAATCCCCTGATCCTGTGGTTGATCTATCCACCATGACCGATCTCTCCAGTTTAGTGGAGAAGCTTGCCAACAAGCAGGTTGTGTTTGTGGGAGAATCTCACGATCAGTACCAGCACCACCTCAATCAGCTAGCCATCATAAAAGGGCTGTATGCCAAACACTCTGACCTGGTAATTGGCCTGGAGTTCTTTTTTCAACCCTACCAGCCGATCCTTGACCAGTATATTAGCGGTGAAATAGATGAAACCGAAATGATCCGTCAAACCGACTACTTCAATCGCTGGCGTTTCGATTATCGACTCTACCGTCCCATTTTACGTTTTGCCAGGGAGAAGGGTATTCCGCTCATCGCTTTGAATCTAGAGAGTGAAATAACCAGTCAGGTTGGACAAGGAGGGATCGAAAGCCTGCCTGAAGAGCTAAAGATGCGCCTGCCGAGTCAAATCGATCGGGATAATGAGGCCTACCGAAGTCGTTTACAGGAAGTTTTCGATTCACATCCCCACAGGGATGGGGGGGACTTTGAGCGGTTTCTGGATGTGCAGTTGTTGTGGGATGAAGGGATGGCTCAGCAGGCTGCCGATTGGATGCAAGTGCATCCCGACAGCCATCTGGTTATTCTGGCCGGGGTGGGACACTTGATGTATAGGAATGGTATTCCCGACCGTCTCTTGCGTCGTCTACCCGTCAGTCAGGCCATTGTACTCAACACAAACACGCTGGAGCTGCTGAATCGAGATCTGGCAGATTATGTGGTTTTGGCTACTGAACAGACGCTACCTCCGAGTGGAAAAATGGGGATTTTGCTTGATGCAGAAGGCTCCCCCTTGAGTATCAGTGGCTTTACAAAAGAGAGTGGTGGTGCTGAAGCGGGTCTGAAGAAGAAAGATCGACTGATTTCGATCGATGATCAGCCTATTGCAAGTTATGCTGATCTGCGTATCGCTCTGATGGACAAAGCTGTGGGCGATACTATTAAAGTGGAAATAGAACGGAATCGCCTGTTTTTTGGTCCTACTGTCAAGACCTATCAGGTAACGTTGCGCTAAGGGTAGGGGNNCTGAACTGCTTGCCCCCGCTGGTACCCTTAAAAATGCCCGCTATGCCTTCGCTTACGGAGCTGATGCGGTGTATGCGGGATTGCCGCGCTATAGCCTGCGGGTAAGAAATAATGATTTTTTAGAAGACAACCTGGCAATAGGTATCGCTGAGGCGCATGCCCGACAACGCCAGTTCTACCTAGCCTGCAATGTTATGCCCCATAACGCCAAGCTAAAAACCTTTATCAAAGATCTTGAGCCGATTATTGGAATGGGGCCTGATGCTTTGATCATGTCGGATCCTGGGCTCATCTTAATGGTTAGGGAGCGTTGGCCGGAGATGCCGATTCATCTCTCTGTTCAGGCTAACACGGTCAATGCTGAAGCGGTGCGCTTTTGGCAACAACAGGGCCTCAGCCGGGTCATTCTTTCACGAGAACTCTCCCTTGATGAGGTGCAGGAGATCAGGCAAGCCTGTCCAGATATAGAATTGGAAGTGTTTATTCATGGGGCGCTTTGTATTGCCTACTCCGGGCGCTGCCTGCTGTCAGGATATTTTAATCACCGGGATGCCAATCAGGGCTCTTGCACCAATAGTTGCCGATGGGATTATAAGCTCTCCCAATCCGTTGTCGCACCTGAAGTGAGCGATGGACCGTCGGGGGTGACCCGACATGCTGCGGCAGAGAATATCTACTACATCGAAGAGAATGGCCGACCGGGCGAGCAGATGCCTGTATTTGAAGATGAGCACGGCACCTATATTATGAACTCACGAGATTTGCGTGCTGTAGAGCATGTCACCCGCCTGGTGGAGATTGGTGTGGACTGCCTTAAAATCGAAGGCCGTACCAAATCCCACTATTACACCGCACGAACCACCCAAGTTTATCGTCAGGCCATTGATGATGCTGTGGCAGGTCGACCATTTCAGGTTGCCTTGATGGCAGACCTCGAAAGTCTGGCAAACCGTGGTTATACCGACGGCTTTTATCAAAGACACGAAGCTCAGGAGTTGCAGAACTACCGGTTTGGCAGTTCGCAAACCGAACGTCAGCAATTTGTTGGAGAGGTTACGGGTATCGATCAGGCGTCTGGGCTGGTAGAGCTGGATGTGAAAAATAAAATTCGAGTTGGCGATCGATTAGAGCTGATGAGCCCAGCTGGAAACCAAGACTTTGTTTTGCAACGGATGGAAGATCGCTATGGTAAGGCCATGCAAGAAGCGCCAGGAGGGGGGTATCAGGTGCGTGTTCAGCTACCTACCCAAGAGGTGGCTAACGCCTTGCTTTGCCGCTATCTGGATCAGCCATGAAATTGGGTCTAAGAATTTGTGTCAATACCCTGAGCGGTGCCATGCAGGGTGTGCCGGCACTGTTAAAGCTGCTTGATGAATATCAGATTCAGGCCAGCTTCTTCTTTGCCACGGGTGCGGATAATAGTGGACGTCTAACAGACCGGGTGCGACAGCCCTGGTATCCACATCTTAATTTCGCCTCCCGCCTCTATGGTATTGTGATATTGCCTCCCAAGATTGCCAATCGTGCCGCCAAAGTGATGCAGTCAGTGGCTGCAGCCGGACATGAAACCGGAATTCTTTGCCATGATCGCGCCCGATGGTTAAAGGGGATGGCCCATGCCGATCAAGCCTGGACCCGAAATGAACTCAGCCTGGCTATTGATGCCTACCAGAAGATATTTGGTAACAAGCCAAAAAGCATGGCCGCTGCTGGTTGGCAGGTAAACCCCTATCTATTTCAACTTCAGCAGACAGAAGGTTTCGACTATGCTTGCGATGTGCGTGGGAGATCCGCCTTTTTTCCTGTCTTGCAAGCTATTGAATCGACCTGTCCACAACTTCCGACAACCCTTCCAACCCTTGGTGAACTATTGCGCCAGGGTGGCGATGTGAATATTAATAACGTTCATGAATATCTTTATGCTGAAAGTCAGCATATCTTGCCACAGGGGCATGTCTACTCCTGTAATGCTGAAATGGAAGGAATGACCTATCTTTCGGTGATGGAGAAACTGCTTGTTATGTGGAAAGGCAGGGAAGGAGGGGGTATTCGGCCTTTGTATGAGTTTATTGACGATGAAAATCGATCAAGCTTGAAGAGACATCAGGTGGGCTGGGCGCAAGCCCCCTCGAGTGAAGTCTATTATGCTACCCAGAGCCTACCGCTGTAGTTCTGCTCTCGACGCAAGGATTAGGGAAATATCGTCAACTACCCCGCCCTAAGTGATGTAAGCTGCGCTTACGCTATTTTATATTCCCCTCACCCTGGCCCTCTCCCGCAAGGGGAGAGGGGATGCGGGGGGCAAACCCTGGCGTGAACAAGCCCTTGGGTGCCACACAGTAAGCTGATGTTTACGATGCGCTCCTCCCGGGAGAGGAACAGGATGAGGGGATAGAAAACCATGATGCGGTTCGTGCCTCACCACATCCTACAATTTTTGCGAATATTTGCGGCATGCTTTTACAACACCCTCCAAGGGGAGAGGGCCGGGGTGAGGGGGATCTAATAACCGCTGAGCTCGCTAAACTTCTCAGCCAAAACGAAATGCTTTGCAATATTTTTGTGGCGATTTGTTTCTATTATGCACGAAAACGAGTCCTTTGTAGTGCAATTGCCCTGATAGGTAACTCTTTTTGAAGTCGCGATAAAATTCGTGATTGCGTAGGATGCGGTGAGCGGTGCGAACCGCATCAATAGTGGGGTGGCTCACGAACATCCTGTCGTTTTCGCTTGCGGAGTCCGTGTCATCCAATCATTCACTTGATTGTTACGGACGTTGAAGCAAGAAGCCTCGCCCAAAGTAACTTGTTGCGGCGGGCGGGGAGTAGTCACGTTAAAGAAATAATCTCCTCAGCCAGCTCCTTGTTTGCTGCGTATAGTAAGCCACGGTGATAGCGGCATAGTCCCATAAGCTGCCACCACTTGCATCGGAGCGGGGATATTTAAAGTAGCAAGTGTTGGGTGTTTCCAGGGTCGCGCAAGCGTTTAACACAGCGCCTATGTGGAACTGAATTTCAGCTCCTTGAAGGCCCATTCGATGCGCGATTGCTTCCAGCCCGGATTGGGTCTGTTGCAAGCGGGTATCGGATTGAAAGCTATAGTCTGTGCGTAACACAAGTGGCCGTTTGGGGTTGAGACTCGGTATCCGAATGGGGCGGCTGTTTTTGTAAGCCCCCAGGCCCTGTATAGCATGGTAGGTTATTTTATCAACAGGGTCATAAACGACGCCGATCAGTGGTGTGCTGTTACGAGCAACTAAGGCGATTGAAACGGCAAATCCCGCTCTGTTATTGGCGAAAGCCAGAGTGCCATCCAGCGGGTCGATAGACCAGAATGCGGGTTTCTTATGCCTCTCTCCGTCATCCGGGGCTTCTTCTGTGAGTAGGCCAAGATCATACTCCCTGAGGCTGGGTTGAAGCTGCTCAAGAATAACCGCTTGTGCCATGTGATCTACATTGGTAACGATCTGTGATGCTAGGCTGGTACCTTTTGCTTTCTGCGCAATGGTGAACGCTTGATTGCGATGTGCCGAGATGAGTTCACCGGCACTATGTGCTGCCTCAATAGCTTGCTGAGTGAGCTCTTGCAGTTGTTCTTTGGTGAAACTCATCGGGTGACCTGTAGTTGCTTGATCACTTCGTGGGCAAGTCGTTCACTGTAGCTGTGGATTTTCCAGTGTCCAGGGCTCCAGCCTTTTAGAAATCGATAGAAATCGGTCCAGGCGATGGTGTAGAGAGGGCGCCAGGCGTCTTCTACTTCTGCCGCATTGATCTCTGGGTGGTGAAATGCCAGCGCCCGCTTTAATGCACTGAAGTAGCTGTCGAGCAATAATGTTTCTTGCTGTTCGCAGGCTGCTTCATCAAGGCAGCTACTGATAAAGTAGGCGACATCTTTCATGCCACAACCCCCTCCGATATATTGAAAATCTACAGCTGCAACCTGAGTTCCATTATTCGAAAAACAGAAGTTGGCTAGTTTGGCATCGCCATGTACAAAAGTTTGGAATGGTGCTTCATTTAAGGTTTTATCGAGGATTGAGGCTGCCTTTTTCAGTTCGCTCTCTTGCATAACGTCTAGTTCATCGGGGCGGGTATCGAGATGCCAGTAGGTACCGATTTTCCAGAGTCCTTCAGGATGGCTTCCCATAAAGGTTGCATGGAAGTGCGCCAGCCAGTCTAGGCAAGCTAACATCCCTTGTTTATTGATGCGGTTTTTTCGGCCAGGAAAGCCGCTGCTATCCAGGTCTTCCAAAACCATTAACACCTCATCAGCATGCTGCTCAATGGCCAGACAGTGGGGTATGCGGCACTGCTCACCACACTGCTTAGCCCAATTCTCATACCAATGGGTTTCGACGACATAAGAGCGCAGTTTACGTTGATGGGATAGATCGCTATTCCAGCCTCTCGGATGGTCGTTCTGATCCGCTAGGCGGACATGTTTCACTACCACCGAATTGAGTTCCGAGCCGATCAATCCATAGCGATCGATAGTGCCATAGCCGCTCCATAGGGACTGAATTATACCTCCGGGAAACAGATCGTCCGCTCCAGTGGCACTGAGAATAATGTCGCGAATATGTGGTTCCATAAATTTAGATTGGTATCCATTTGATACCTGTTATTAGAATGGATCGGTCAATTGATTTTTTTAGGTTTAACGCTGCAAATTACTTTCTATTCTGAATGGTGTTCCCTGCATCGATTAACTGTTGTTTATTTATCAATGGGCTACTGAATATCAATAGGTTTCCATTATTGTCTTTTACTCGGAAATCACGACTACCATATTCGCGATCAGCTATATCACCAAAGAACTCAACACCTTTATTGGAATACTCGTGATATAGTACATCCGCATCACTCACAAAAATAACGCAGATACCAGTACCAGCATAGTCTTGCCTCCTTTCCCCAAACTCAATAGTCGTTCTATCTCTAGCAACAACAGCATAAGGAGGGTTATGCCAAATGATTTCTATTTCGAATCCTAGCTTTTCCTCAAAGAACTTTGCTGTCTCATGCACACTAGTCACTGGCAATATTGGGTTAGCACCCAAGAAAAGTTCATCCCTGGAATCATTTGCATTTTGCAATTTTGATACGTCCATATCAAAAACCGCAGCAATACACTTCAGCGACTCTAATCCCGCATTATGTCCACGCTCGATGCGTTGTATTGTTCTGACACTTAACCCACTAAACTGTGCCAATTGTTCTTGCGACCATCCCTTTGTGATTCGAATTTTCTTTATCATGCTATGGTGTCTTATCAGATATTTTTAAGCCTCCACACTATCTCATAACTTCTAGGGATTGGTAACGACACAAACCCGACAGGGAGAGGAGATGCTCTTTTTTCGGCCTACCCATTGCCTGATATCTACTCCATTTAACAACTCATAAAGTACCCTAGCAAAGCTTTAATAAGTATGCACATGCCAAGGGACAAGAGAATCTAGCTTCATGCGTCCCTTCTCCCTCCCGGGAGAAGGACA
>JARRQF010000298.1:0-6380 GCA_037382065.1 Candidatus Thiodiazotropha sp.
ACGCTGCCCAACTGATCTTTTTAGGTTGAAAAGGGCGAGCCATTCCCTGCGCATTGCGCCTTGTCTCCTGGCCTGAGCAGGCTTCTATCATCGTCAATTTGTATGAAGCACCACACTAGAAGCCCGTTTGGGCCATTCGAGCCAGATCAGGCGCTACAGTCCAAGCCACACCGCCGGTACTAGAAAGACCCAATACAGCTACGGGTGAATACCACCGAACTTTATGCCAGATACAAGGCGGACCAGCAGAGGTCTGCTACCAACAAGATGGTAGCCTTGGACAAAGCCCGACGTGAGAAAGACCGCCAGATTGCAAACGCCAAAGAGATCGTAGGGGTCGAAGCCGCTGATGTTGTACGAGCGCATGCACTTGACTATAATGATTGCATTTCAAGCGATTCGAGGTTTTGAAGCAATGCGATCTATCACCGTTCGTAACGTCCCGGATGAGGTGCATCGAGCCTTAAGGATACGGGCAGCGCAGCACGGTCGCAGCGCCGAGGCCGAAATCCGCGATATCCTGGAAGACGCCGTGAGGCCTGAGGGCCGAGTAAAGCTGGGGTCACTACTGGCCAAGATTGGCCACAAGGCCAAGTTGACCGATGAGGAGTTCGCGGTATTTAAACAGGTGCGTGACAAGACACCAGCAGAGCCAGTGGACTTTGAATGATCCTGCTCGACACAAATGTCGTTTCAGCGCCGTTGAGACATAGCCCCGAGGCCTGTGTCATTGAGTGGATCGATGCCCAACCGCTGGAAACTATGTACCTGTCCGCCATTACGGTCGCTGAGCTTCGCGCCGGCGTGGCGATGCTGCCGACAGGGCGGCGGCGGAAGAGTTTGCACGAAAGCGTGGAGAAACAGGTAATCCCCCTGTTTGCCGGACGCGTGCTGCCATTTGATTTAGGCTGTACACAGCCCTATTCCGAACTGATGGCGAAGGCACGAAAAGCAGGCTTGGCGATTTCTGCAGCCGACGGATATATTGCAGCGATTGCTGCGGCCAATGGATTTATCGTAGCCACACGCGACACAAGCCCATTCAAGGCAGCCGGTGTGAATGTCATCAATCCCTGGGAGGTATAAGAAGCACAGAAACCAACATTGACACCGTAATTCAATCAATAAGGCCGGGCTTCGGTGACGCGCTAGTGACGACGAAAACCGCTCAATGGCGGCCGATGGCCCCTGCGTGTTTTATCACGTCACCAAAGCTAAAATTTCTGCCCTCCTCTTTTCCCTGGCGTTAACCACTTCCATGCCGACATTCGCTGGTATCCCCGTCATCGATGGCACCAACCTCACGCAGAACATCGTGGCGGCCATCGAGAACACCAGCCAGACGCTCAAGCAGATTCAGGAGTATCAGACCCAACTCAAGCAGTACCAAAACATAGCGATCAGCGAGTATTTACTGAGCTGAGTGGTCAGCGGCTTTGCCTGCATCTTTTCCGCCCGTTGGGTGGATGGGCGTTTGGTGGGGGTGATTTCCTTGAGGTAGCGCTTTAGGGCATCCTGCAGGAGCATCTTTTCGGAGGAAGACCGCCTGACATAGACACCTCGGATCATTTCATCCTCAGTGCGCCTGGCCCAGTCCTCGGCGTCCCGCTTGGTGCGGAATGTCATCGAAGAGGTAGGCCAACCCTTGCGCCGGATGACGGCTTTCCAGGTGCCGGAGGGGGTCTTTACGATTGTGGCCATCGGTACAGCGCTCCATGCGTGGTGTACCGAAATTGTACCTGAGCAATAAAAAAGGAGCTACGCATACCAATGGATTAAGAGTCCACTGCTCTACCAGCTGAGCTAATGGCCCGAATGTGGTATTGGTTTATACAGCAATTCTGCTGGACTGAAAAAAATGGGGTGGACGATGGGTCTCGAACCCACGACCGCCGGAATCACAATCCGGAGCTCTACCAACTGAGCTACGTCCACCATTGACTCTTTTGTACCCTATTGAAACGGCACTGCGCATTGCCAACCATGCGATTTGGCACGCCCGGCAGGATTCGAACCTGCTACCCTCGGCTTAGCTTACCAACTACGCCTTTCGACGCCCCTATTCTAGGGTTTGTGGTCTGGACTATCTCTTCACCATCTCAGGCGCCGCACGTATAGTCTCTACGGATCCCCCGGGAATCGGACAAGTCTCAATTTCTTGAGGACATGCCGCCCATTCTCAATGAACTGGAACAGCCTAAGGTTTCCTCGGGATTGCCATCAGCATGACCTGTTAAGGTTTCCCCGATACAGTGCGATCCACTCTATGGGTTCACTTCCCCATAAAGGCTCCTATCGCACACCTATTTGTGTGCGCTTAAAGGCCGATGCTCTATCCAAATGAGCTACGGGCGCAAATTTGGTCGGGGTAGAGAGATTCGAACTCCCGACATCCTGCTCCCAAAGCAGGCGCGCTACCAGACTGCGCTATACCCCGTTTTCTTCACCAGGGAGAGGTAAACTCACCCTGGGTGTGTGAAGGTGGGGAATAATACTGTCGTTGTACGCGAAGGTCAATGCCAATTAAATCTGATTCACTGACACTCAGCATCAGTTTCGGTATTATGCCCCCCTGATTATTTTAATTTACCCTCGGAAGTCCCCATGAGTGCACACATTTTAGACGGTAAGGCGATTGCTGCCGAATTGCGAACAAACATCAAAGTTGCTGTTGAAAGCCGAATCGCTGCAGGACTGCGTCAACCTGGCTTGGCGGTGGTGCTGGTGGGTGCCAACCCAGCTTCCCAGGTTTATGTTCGGAATAAGCGGAAATCGTGTGAAGAGGTCGGTTTCCACTCTGAGTCCTATGATCTACCAGACACAACAACACAAGATGAACTGCTGCTCTTGATTGACAAACTGAATGGTGATGAGCGCATCGATGGCATTCTGGTACAGCTACCACTTCCTAAACAGATCGATGAGGAGGCGGTTATCGAGCGCATTTTGCCAACCAAGGATGTGGATGGCTTTCACCCCTATAATGTGGGACGACTGGCGTTGCGCATGCCTCTATTGCGCTCTTGCACACCCAAGGGGGTGATGACCCTATTGCAGCGCACAGGAGAGTCTCTGGAGGGCCTGGATGCGGTGGTCATTGGTCAGTCAAACATCGTGGGGCGTCCTATGGCCCTCGAACTGCTCGCCGCCCGCTGCACCATTACCGTTTGCCATAGTCGCACCAAGGAGTTAGCTGAGAAAGCCCGCAATGCAGATATCCTGGTGGTTGCTATTGGCCGTGCGGAGTTCGTGCCTGGAGATTGGGTTAAGGAGGGGGCTATCGTCATTGATGTAGGCATGAACCGCAATCAGAGCGGTAAGCTGGTGGGTGATGTGGATTTTGAGTCAGCCAGTCAACGAGCTAGTTGGATTACCCCAGTGCCAGGTGGTGTCGGCCCGATGACCATAGCCACCCTGCTGGAAAACACCCTGCAGGCGGCAGAACTACATAGTGCAAGCGAATAAGAGCTGATAGGATAGTAAATTCTCCCTTTATTATTAGGTGATTACACTGGAGATTTGCTATGTCACTGTACTCTTTGTTGAAAACCCCACTTTGGATAGCGCTGTTATCTCTTTTTGTTATGGCATGCGGTGGCGGTGGAAATAATAGTGTCAGTGGCGATAACAATAACGACGATGTTAATGACATCGACAATGTAACCGACGCCTCGACCTATGTCGCCGATCACCTCATAGCCACTGAAGCGGTCCTGAGGGCCATTCCTGACAGCTATATCGACACCGCCCGCACCACTCTGCATGTGGCCTACAACCATACCTCCCATGGTACACATGTCAGCTATGGTCTGTTTGGCTTGCCCAACTACAAAGCGGGTGATGAAATAAAATTCGGTGTAACCAGGAACGCCCTCCCCGATCCACAGAAACTCGATTTTCACGATAATGAAATCGGCGGTGCTTATCAGGACTTATCACAAGCCGATGCTGATTGGGTAAGCTGGCTCTATCAGGTTCGCGCCTATCTCGACGATCCAGCAAACGCCGCTATTAATGTGATGATCTGGTCGTGGTGCGATATTGCTGACCACTCTGTACCCAACTACCTGAACTCAATGCAGACGTTGATTGATGAATATGGCCCTGGTGGAACCAGGATTGGCAGCGGCGTCGACCATACTCGCACGACACCCGTCACCTTTATCTTTATGACAGGGCACGCAAACACCGATGCGAATACCGGCCAGGGCAATCCTCGGGAGCAGGCGGCCTTGATCACCGATTACTGCAATACTCACGGTTATTTCTGCATCGATTATTACGCCATCGACAGCCATGCTATGGACGGCGGCTATTATGAGGATGTCGGCGATAATGGTAATTCCGCCAGCTATGGGGGCAACTTCTACGAAGAGTGGCAGGCAGCACATACCTTAGGCGTCGACTGGTATGAGAACCGCACCACACCTGGTGGGATAGTCAGCTATGGTGCGCACAACAGTCAGCATATCACCGCCAACCGCAAGGCGTTTGCCTTTTGGTGGGTGCTGGCACGGATCGTGGGTTACCAGTAAGTAAGAGGGATCTCCCCAATCAGGGATGCGGGCAGGCATCTCCACCCTACCCAGTTACTGTAGGGTGAGACCCTGACTTACTGTTTTTTCTTCAGCCGCGACGCCAAGTGGTGCCCTGAGGGCCATCTTCAAGAATGATACCTGCCGCATCAAGCTCTTCACGGATACGGTCAGCTTCACCCCAGTTTTTCTCTGCTCGGGCGTTGATACGATCTTGAATCATCGCATCAATGGCTTCGTTAGTAAGACCATCACTTTCAGCTTGGACACCGCCTCTTAAATAGGCCTCTGGATCATCCTGCAAAATGCCTAACATCCCACCCAGTTGTTTCAACACGCCAGCTAGGCTCGCTGCGCCATCAACTTCGCGCTCCTTCTGACGATTGATCTCCCGCACCAGATCAAATAACACGGCCAATGCCTCAGGTGTATTGAAATCATCATCCATGGCCTCACGAAATCGGCTAACAAAGTCTTCTCCACCAGCCGCCGCTGCTTCCGGCAACCCCCTCAACGCGGTGTAGAAGCGAGTCAGGGCCGAGCGAGCATTATCCAAATGCTCGGTGTCGTAGTTAAGGGGCGAGCGGTATTGGCTGGTAAGGATGAAATAGCGCACCTCCTCGGCCCGATAGTGCTCCAGGATCTCCCTGACGGTAAAGAAGTTATTCAGGGACTTTGACATCTTTGTCCACTGCTCCTCAGAAACTTCCTTATCCTCCTTAATGCGTACAAACCCATTGTGCATCCAATATTTCACAAAGGGGTGTCCGGTCGCACCTTCTGATTGTGCAATCTCATTTTCATGATGAGGAAAAGTCAGATCGGCTCCACCACCATGGATGTCGAAGGTATCACCCAGTGCCTTGGTGGACATGGCGGAGCACTCGATATGCCAGCCAGGGCGACCCCGTCCCCAAGGAGAATCCCAGGCAGGCTCATCTGGTTTCGCCGCTTTCCACAGCGCAAAGTCAAGAGGATCACGCTTGGCTTCTCCCAGAGCCACACGGGCTCCAGACTGTAGATCCTCGATCGATTTACCAGAGAGTTTGCCGTAACCAGGAAAGCTGCGCACATCATAGTAGACATCTCCATTGTCGGCTGCATAGGCGTGCTTATTGTCGATCAGCCGAGAAACCATTTCAATAATCTGATCCATATGTTCGGTCGCCTTGGGTTCATCAGTAGGCCGTTCGACTCCCAAGGCATCCGCATCTTCGTGCATGGCATCAATGAATTGTTCGGTAAGTTGGGTAAAGGGCACCCCTTTTTCATTCGCCCGCGTGATAATCTTGTCATCCACATCGGTGATATTGCGGATATAGGTAACCTGGTATCCACTCGCTTTCAGGTATCGATACACCACATCAAATACCACCATCACCCGCGCATGCCCCAGATGGCAGAGATCGTATACGGTCATACCGCACACATACATACTGACCTTACCAGCTTCTAGAGGTTGAAATGTTTCCTTACGGTTGGTGAGATCATTGTAAAGTTTTAGCATTGTTTTTTGTGCCTGTCCGACTGGGAATAATCCAAAGTATCTTAACCAAAAGCCCTTCGGCTGGATAGATCAGTTACCTGGTTATGCTAAAAAGATCAGTTGGACAACGTGTTGTATGCGATTGTGGTAGTGCAGAGCAAGGGGCGCTATATAGATAGGCTAGTGTGGTGCTTCATACAAATTGACGATGATAGAAGCCTGCTCAGGCCAGGAGACAAAGCGCAATGCGCAGGGAATGGCTCGCCCTTTTCAACCTAAAAAGATCAGTTGGACAGCGTGAAGAGTGCGCTTGTGGTGGTGCAGGGCAAGGGTCGCTCCTGCACATCCATGTGCCCGCG
>JARRQF010000299.1:0-9396 GCA_037382065.1 Candidatus Thiodiazotropha sp.
GCAAAAACTACACGACGTGCATCAGGTCGTGAGGCACTCCCCAGACCATGAGGTGTTTTCGAATCTTGAACTGTTTTTCGATAAGTCCCGAGAGTCAATGGATGCTTGCGTTAACCACTCTTAGTGTGAGGCTGTCATAAGGCGACTTCACCTGAAAGTTCTCTTTTAATTAGGTTAATAATTGCAGGGAAGCTAAACGCAATTTTATTGAAATGAAATATCCAACTTTAATGTTATTGGTTAGTGCGATCACTACTGGCAGCGCTTATGCTGATAAATATCGGGTCATGGGAACTGTCGATGCAATTCGAATTGGTGCATCGGGCCACCCGGTTGAAAGCTTCAGAGATATCATGACTTTTCATATGGACACAACAATGCCGATATGTAGCTGTTATTCGCAATTTCACTGAACTCTAGTAAATTCGAATAACATGCTAAAGCGCGATGATCCTGCGCGCCTCCAACAAGGACGCAGTCGATCTGAACTCTAGTAAATTCGCATAACATGCTAAAGCGCGATGATCCTGCGCACCTCCAACAAGGATACAGTCGATACCGGCAGCTATGGCTCCCCCAAGATCCCTTCTTTTGGAATCCCCAATAACAAGGCAGCTCTCTTTTGATACGCCTAACTGATTTACAACCATTTCAAAGGGTTTCGGAGAGGGCTTTACTATCCCATGATCAGATGAAAACGACGCAGTGGATAGAATTTTGTCAATGCCATGTTGTTTAAAAGTATCCAGCCATAATGATTTAGGTGCCCATATATCAATGACAGCAGATAATAGATATCTTTTGTTAAGACTATGCAAGGTGTCAATATACTCTTTAGGAATATATCCATGCTCATGATGCGAGAAAGTGCGGACAATTTTATCAATTTCAGAATCTGAAACATCAAAAGTTAACGTCTCGTTAAGGGCGTCGGCGATCGAGGGAAAATTATTTCTGTAGTTTTCTTTAGGGTAAAGATCATCAAGGTATTCGTAAATATTTCGGATGATTTCATTAATAACTGATTGAGGTAAATATCCACCAATCGACTCATAGTAAATTGAGTAATCCTCACTTTTACTAAACCTGTCTTCTCCAAACATAAACGTGTTATTCATGTCTAGTAGAAGAGCTTTCTTGCTGCGTATTATATTCTGTATGGTGATATTTGAAGTAAGCATGTTCGAGCAATTGTCTGGACGCAGAAGTCAACTGTTACACTAAGCTGGCAAACTGTCAAACTAAAACGCAGATCTTTGGTGAATCGCTACCGGTCCGGTTAAAGCCTGTCTCGTGTCGAGCGGGATGTGCTTGAGCTTTAGGTCTCAAATGGTGGGAGCCACTCTTTGATGCCAGATAGTTCATGCGCTGTATCAATGAGTACGTATAGCGTTTGACCAATCAGGAGGTTCGGTGTTCCGAGAGGGACGGCTCAAACCCGGTCGACCTGCGATTGCAGAGAGTTCCTTGATGGATCATCTATTTCTAGAAGATCAATTCACGCTGAACTGAGTCGGTGCCAATGGTTTTAATGAAGTGGTGCTGCGGAGTAAAATGCCTGAGCCAACATTTTGCAGCTGTCCGGGATTTTTCATATCTGTCCTAAAATCATTTGCGCTGGGATTTATCAGATGTGCCTTAATAGCTTCAGAAGTAAGAACGGTGTAGTCATCCGATATTTTGTTATTGGGCAAGTACGCAATTCTATCCGTTTCATTTGAATATTCTGTGGTTAAAACTGGCGTCACTGTATATATATTGTTCTGCGCTTTGAGCTGTTTATAGCTCCCTACCTGGTCTTTCAATGCCTGGGGCATGTCATCGAAGTATGGGTGTTCGGCGCTCAAATCTCCATAAAGGTACTCGCCGAAAGCAAATCCCCAAGCATAGTAGTTACTTGCAATAACATGTGGTTTTGGAATATCGATAAAAAGGTTATTGCTTATTACGTTACTCCACCCAGCTCTATGCAAAATGCCTATATCGCTACCTGCAAACGTATTATTGGTAATATTTACATCAACGGCATTCATGACTTGCGGTACAATTTTGATACCATTTGGAGTGTTGGCCAAACGAATTGCCTCTTCCATCACCCCGTCGTCGTTATAGACAATATTATTGCGAACTTCTGTATGGCTTAAGGTTATTTTTATTCCACCTGATGATGCATGAACGATGTTAGAAAGGAAGTGGAATTTACCTTCTGCTTCATTTTTAGTCGCCAATCCATATGGAAAGCAATGATCGAGATGATTGTTGTAAAAATAGGCTTCATTATCTGGCGAGGTGATGTATTGGGAGAGTTCGTTCCATGTCATCTCTTTCCAGGGATAGCTGGGATTGACATTCAGGTCAATTTCCGCCTCAACAAGATTCGCGTATGTATCGTAATGTTGCCTTGTCACACTATAGGTACATCCCCCATTACCGCCTGATTGCTGTGAAGGAGGCAATAGTGTACCGCCAGCGTCCATACGCCCCGAATGGTGAATGTGGTTACCCATTACCAGATTGTTCAACTCACCACTCCCACCGATGACTATAAGCCCGGTGTTGTTGCTGGCAGGGTGGTTGCAGTGGTGAATGTTACTGTTACGAATGAGGTTGTAATGCCCAGATATATAAAAGCCCCAATCATTGACGTTTCTGATCTCAAGATTCTCAAATACCCAGTGGTTTGAATACAGTGCAATCCCTCGTCTATCAGTATTCGGTTTAGAATTGTCAAATCCAAAGTCTATTTGCGCAATCCCGCCGTTTTCTGGATCCCAGAAATTCGGGTCAGTGGTTACAACGATTTTATCTTCAAGCGTTCCACTGTTAGTTAATGTAAACTGACTGCTGTCTCGTCCGAAATTATCTCGTTCTCGATCAATCCTGTAGACACCAGGGGCCAGATAGTAATGGTCTCCTGGTAGCGCGTTCTCAAGTGCGTCGAGAAGATTGCGTCTTGGATCACTCCTGCTTTGGCCGGACCCATCTTGTTTACTTCCTTCAATAAACGGTGCCACATAGATAACGCGTTTGGGTGCATTGATAGTAAAGTGTCTTCGTATTAATCCATCTATGACGGCCTGATCCTCACTAGCTCCCTGAAAGTCCACAAAGTCTAACTCCGCGAAAGCCTCACTTATGATCAGCAACAGCATGATGCTGAGGCTTATCTTGGTCACAGTCGATGGCCGGGATACAATTCGTGTCGTCACAACTTCTCACCTTTCTAAAATGCGCATTGAACATAACATGCCTGGGAATAGTTGAGATGAGTGATCTGACCATTCTTAAGCAGGGGATTCAATTCAACCGTCCGGTTGTAAGCACATGGAAAATAGACGAAAAACCCTTGGGTATCAATATCTATAATAGCTCAGTCACCGTTTAAAGGCGTTTATTTCCTATAGGATACCGCCTGCTACCACTTCATGAGCCACTGCGACCGACGGGCCTTTCTCTGTCGTACTGATCCTTACACCCCCCAAAACTATGACCATCGACGTTTGTGAATACGAGATAGGCTAAAAGATCATAACGGCTGTTTCGCGATTGATTGCTGTGGCTATGCCCTGATGTCGAATCATTATCACCTTGTCATGTTCGTGGATCGAGATGCCGCATAAGCTTGGACCTCTGGATGAGGTGATCGAGCGCTGGCAAAAGCTGTTCACGGGGGGCGTTCTGGTGAGTCGATACCGGTCCTGTCAGAACCTGCTGTCACGTGCCGAGCGCAATGCGTTGGGACGGCTAGTGTCGAAGTGGCGGGAGAGACTCTCGGGCATCAGTTGGTTTGCGCGTAGTCTCAACGAATCCCTGGCGCGCGGGGTCAATCAGCAAGACCGGTGTTCAGCCTGGTCCGGAAAATGCGCAGATCTGCAGACTACCTATCAGGCGGTTGATTCGGGAGGCATCGCTTGGTTGCCAAGGGCCTCTACAGCAACCGGAAGTTGATAGACTTGAGCGACAAGGGTGTTTGTTTTTCCTATACGCTTTGTTGTCGGGAGGTAATAGCTAGAATATTAACGACGATGTCATCATGCTCATGCGGGTCGTTTATAATTGAGCGGGTCTACCTTTCGACATTGATGGCGACTCTTGTAAAAAGCATGTCAAGATTTTGCAATCGTTCTGTATTCCCTAGGAGTATGGCGAACAACTCGCTTAAATAGATATGAAAAATGATTAGGATTATAACCGACCTCTAACGCAATCAAATTTATAGGTAAATTTGTCGATATCAGTAACTCCTTCGCCTTTTTTATTCTGGCATTCATGATATATTGATGTGGAGCTACACCAATATTATTCTTGAATATACGCGCAAAATGATAACTGCTCATATTGGCGGTTATGGCCATTTCTTCGAGTGACAAATCTTTATCCAAAGAAGTGTGAATCAATTCGATTGCCCGATCTATACCTCGATGTCTTCCTGTACCGCGATACTCATTTACGTTGAATGATACTGTGCAATAATTCCTTAACAGATGCACTGACAACATATTAGCTACTGTCTCTGCCAACAGAGTTCCATAGGGATATTCATTCTCAGCTTCATATTTCAAAGCCATACCTAATTGGTACATGAGAGAATCCTTAAAGCTCATACGATGAGGCAATTCGATTGCTTGAGGGGATCTATCTGCGGCCTCACATGCGGCTTTCATCAATATTTCGGGGGATAAATGAATATAGCATACAGAAAGCTCAGTCTTTTCATCGCATAGCGAGTTCCAGCGTGAGTCTCGATCATTTTCATAAGCCTGACCCAATAACCATTCAATATTCACCTTTGACCGCGCCGTTATTGGAAAAGGCTAAAAGATGATCTTTTGTGGCTGGGCGAGGCGATCCGTTGCAAGTCCTTGGGTGACTGTATCGAGTAAACAGTAAGCCACTCCAAGATCTGCTTTTACTCGTTATCTCGACTTGACCTGGGTGATATTGATCATACTCCTCACCAGTAATTATTTTGCTTGCCGTATCATTCATAAAAATATTTCTATGTTTAAGCAATTATCCATGAAGCACAATGAACCTATTGGAATGCTCTGTTTAATGAAGATTTCAAACATATATGATTTCATAAGAATTAATTATCAGTGAAAAAGTTGAACTACATGAGGAATGAGTTAATCAATATCATGTTAAAAAATACCTTGATTGACGAAATATTTCGACAGGCAACTAGCGAACATATTTTGCTTTGCATATCAAATGTCAACCATTGAAAACCTGATAAATAGCCAGCCTAAGAATATTAGAAAGCAAGACTAAACATCACAACACTCCATAACGCTACTTTTATAAAAAAACAGTTTAGAAAGTAAAAAGATTAAGTGCTTCTGATTAACAATAAAGGCCTGTTTAAAATAGCAAGAACTCGATATTAATTAGCAAGATTAATTAAGAAATCGTCATTTGTATCTACTATCATAGTATTCAATTAGTAGTTGTTAAGAAGCTGTAAATAGTTGCAGGCTCTGTACGCTGAATCTACTTAACCAATAATTTTATTAAAAGGAGAATTGATGGATGAGAGCAGGATAAATGATTTAATGAAATTCGATGAGTTTAATCTACTCATCGACCGATAATAACTTGTTTTTTAATTGTTAAATATAGGATATTAATACTATGAACAAACTTTCAACGGTAGGTCGATTAAATCTTTCAAGATCAAGATATGGCAGAAAAGTAAAAAACCAGAAGACACTGATCACTTCTGTGGTATTACGTCACCTTATAGTTGTAGTATCCTTGGTGTCGGCTCAGGTTGTCGGGCAAAGCAATGCATTTGCAGACAAAGGCTTGCCGCTGGATGATCCTTGGATCATGTTTTGCATATTAAACTCTCCTGCTGATGAAATTGGTGCGTGTATCGACGGAGTTCCCCCCAAAACACGAGAGATATTTAAAAATAAGAAATATGCCATTAGATATGATGT
Source organism: Candidatus Thiodiazotropha sp. (assembly GCA_037382065.1). Classification (GTDB taxonomy): domain Bacteria; phylum Pseudomonadota; class Gammaproteobacteria; order Chromatiales; family Chromatiaceae; genus Thiodiazotropha. Next base: position 5,946 of record JARRQF010000299.1, read on the forward strand.
CCATCTTGAACCGATTGACCAAAAATCTAAAGCATCGATTTGGTGTCCGAAAGAATTCAAGAATGTGTGCAACTACTTGTTAGACGCAGTAATGTCAATTGGCGGTAACTGCAATATCGCAGAAAATAGAGACATACATTGCACGCAGCCATGACTTAGGATAAGTTGTAGTGGTTCAGACTTAATCTGACACCTCGATTGAAAATATGAGGGTTACCGGTTTAGATGGAAGTGCAAAGCAAATCCATCGAAACCACAAGAGGTAACCCTCATGTTTCACACTATAGAACATATCATTAAACACAAGGTAAAGCTGCTGAATCTTGCAGAGGAGTTGGGTAATGTCTCCAAGGCCTGCCAGGTCATGGGGATGACCCGTGACACATCCTATTCGGTATAAATAGGTTGTTAAGGAAGGTGGCGTAGATGAGCTGATGAAAAGGGAAAAATTTTCTTGCCAACGGGTCCTCCTAAACTGCAGAGAGCGCCGATAAGCTGATCGAAGGCTTCTCAAACGACTGGGGCAACGTTAAATGAGGCTGGCTTCGATTATTTCGGAAGAGAGGCTTTGGTGGGTAAAGCGCCGTTATCTTTTAAGCCACAATGCGTTGACGACGGTCATTCGTGCCAAGTTGCTCAAAGCGTCCACCTATCTGATCCGCTACCTCTATCGGAGTGTGAATCAGGAGAAGGATATCCTGGTTTGTGAAAATGGCGAGGTGACCTTCCGCTACTGTAACAGCAAGTCAAAGCAGTGGGGTATAGAACAGCTTCCAGGGCGAGGTTTCTGTTGCTGATCGTACAGCATGTTCTACCTAAGGGGCTCTTGCGAGCCAGCAACTATGGATTTTAGCACTCGGGAGATAAACGGTTGATTCAATACCTGATGAACCTGTAGGTCTGTCGGGACAAATTCGTATTGCACGAGCGGCCTGAAATCTTCTGACCCTGCTGTGGGGCGGAGACGAAAATTATCCGCGTACGGATTTATCCTTTGCAAGATCATCAGTTAGACTGAAGGGGCGCTAGCGGGGGTTATGTGCACGCACTCCCCAAGATTGCAGTTTTGAACCCTTAGGCTGCTGCTTCATTGGTATATGACATAGCAGGCGGTATATAGCACAGATAGATACCCCAATGATGACGTAAAGCGCCAGCACTCAAGATAGTCCTTTTGCAATCACCCTGAGTTCCCAGTAACCTTTGATATCAGGACTTTAAAGTAAGGGAAGTAAATGCGTCCCCAGATGGGGTTCTTGTCGAACGAGTAAATTTGATTGATAGACGAATCGATGACGACAGGTACTGAGAATCCCGCCCATTTCTTTTTTGATTTGAGCTTCTTGCAATACTCGATAGCGCCTGCATCTATTTGTGAAGACACAAGGATGGTAATGACTCCTAGACCTGATTGAAAGCCCCGAGGCCATCCATTGTAGTGTTTTTTTGCGTACGAGAAAGAATCGGTTAGTGCAGATTCAATGGTCCCAACGGTAACTAAATCTTTATCATAATCAATAGCTACGAGGAAAGTATTCAGTTGAGTAGCAATCCACTGCCACTTGAACTTCTTGTCATAACCAATGACAGTTGGCCGGCCATGTACTTGGTCCTCTGAGAAGAGGATCGAATGAAATTCTAGACGCTTTTTGATTTCTTGTAGTGTCATTTTCTTTCTCCTTTCGGAACATAACGAGCCTGTAGAAAACCCAATTACGGTTACACCTCGCTCATCTGTGACTTTTCCGATTACTCAATGTATGTATTTCCGTTGAATCCTTACTAGAATTTAGCTGTCTCGCGATTTCTTCCGCTGATACAGCATGCTTTTCCCATTTTATACCAAACGCAATCCATACGGTGGATTTTTAACAAATAATTCAAAGCAATTATCAATTTCCGCTGCACATTTACTTACTTCTTGCCTCTGAGACTACACAGCGTGATGCTATGGCGGTGTTGACGTACCAAAATACCGGTTCAACGTAACCCAACCGTTGGCTGTAGATGTGGCGCGCAAGGTCACTGTCTATCGTTTGTTTCATTTGCTCGGTAACCTTAGTCCGGACATATATGGACAACTCAAGTCTGTCAAGGATTAAACGAACATTTTGTACCTCACCTCATATATCTAATGGTCCACAGTCTGAGGAAAAACGGTCTTTGACATATGTTCGGGTTCTCAATGATACGCTTGATGTACCGAGCCCTGATGAGATTTAAGAACCCCCACCGCCTCTGCATCTAAAAGGTCTTGATGACCGCTGTCCGGACTCAGGCTCTGGCAGGGGCAAACCGTTATTGTTTCATCACTGCTGTTTCACCGTTTGGGGAACAAGACAGTCTGGTGGAAGGACAGTCTGGACACCCAAGTTAACAGTTGCACCAGGCTGGCAAATCTGTCAATCTTTAACGCAAATCTACTGCCGCTTTCGATATCAAGGAGTGATGTCATGCCCAAGCCCAGGAAGGCGTTGATTTCCCTAGACGATACTGCCTATTACCACTGCATGAGCCGTTGCGTGCGACGGGCCTTTCTCTGTGGTACGGATCCTTTCACCCACCAAAGCTATGACCATCGACGCCAGTGGATACTGGATAGGCTCAAAGAGCTTACCGACTGCTTCTCGATTGACTGCTGTGGCTATGCCCTGATGTCGAATCATTATCACCTTGTCTTGTTTGTGGATCGCGATGCCGCAAAAGCCTGGACCCTGGACGAGGTGATCGAGCGCTGGCAAAAGCTGTTCAAGGGTCCGGATCTGGTGGATCGCTACCGGTCCGGTCAGAACCTCTCCCGCGCCGAGTGGGATGCGTTGAGTGAGTTGGTATCGAAGTGGCGAGAGCGACTCTCGGACATCAGTTGGTTCATGCGCTGTCTCAACGAATCCGTGGCGCGCCGGGCCAATGAGGAAGACCTGTGTTCCGGTCGATTCTGGGAGGGACGCTTCAAATCTCAGGCCTTGTTGGACGAGAAGGCACTGGCGGCCTGTCTGGCCTATGTGGATTTGAACCCGGTACGCGCCAAAATTGCACAAACACCGGAATCCTCGGAGTACACCTCAATCGCAGAACGCATCGCTGCGGCAAAAAACAGCGGAAACGGGAATCAAACCCAAAAGGATGCGGACCAACCCGCGCATCTGCTGTCGTTCGTAGGGAACCCCCGGAGAGAGATGCCCAAGGGTCTGCCCTTTATGCTCACGGATTATCTCGAACTGGTTGACTGGACCGGTCGTATCCTTCGAGAGGATAAACGGGGCTACATAGCTCAAGAAATCCCCCCGATCCTGGAACGCCTGCAAATCGACCCACAACACTGGCGTTACCTGACGAAGAGTTTTGAAAGTCGATTTAAAGGCCTGGTCGGTACGGCCTTTGCCCTCAAGCAGGCTTGTCAAAATCTTGGGTATCGAAGAAGTCCCGGAATGTCGGCCTGTCAGCAGTTACT
>JARRQF010000300.1:0-4773 GCA_037382065.1 Candidatus Thiodiazotropha sp.
AGAAGCCTGCTCAGGCCAGGAGACAAGGCGTAATGCGCAGGGAATGGCTCGCCCTTTTCAAGCATGGCAACGCAGTATCCTGGCCTGAGCAGGCTTCCCTTCGGGCGAGACGCTATAATCGTCAATTTGTATGAAGCACCACACTAGTGAGGCACGAACCGCATCAATAGTGCAATGGCTCACGAACATCCCTGATGCGGTTCGTACCTCACCACATCCTACATTTCATCCCTTAATGGTGGGACAGAACCCCACCCTATGACTTTTGCGACACCCTTCAAGGGGAGAGGGTGTCTACTTTTCGAGCGCATCGTAAACATTAGCTTACTGTGTGGCACCCAAGGGCTTGTTCACGCTAGGGTTCGAACCCCGCATCCCCTCTCCCCTTGCGGGAGAGGGCCAGGGTGAGGGGAATATAAAATAGCGTAAGCGCAGCTTACACCACCAGCGATAAGGGTTCCCATACCAACTATCTTATAGACTCATGGTATTTTTCATTATCTTCTCCCACCCATTATCAATATCAAATGCAATTTTACCACTCTGATTAAGAATTTTTAGCCACGTTCGCATTGAGAAACCTCCATTACCAATGATGACGAAGAATTGTGCGGAAGAACCTTTCTAACTAAGTTTTTATCGATATTGGGCATTTAAGGCATCACTAAACTATGCCTAATATAATACCGTTGCATTATTAGATGGGAAATAATGTTTCTTGATTGGCCCCAAACCTCAGCAAGCTTGAGTTATCTCGTTCCAATATTCTGCATGGGATTGCCAATATCAGTATTTGCTTGTTTTACTTATGGTTAGTGTCTGATAATCAGTAGCTAAATAGTGAATCTCAGATGTCACCAGGTAATGTTTTGCCCCAGTAAAAATCCTGTCATGTGATTTTGAGGTAATTTTTACTGATAGGGGTGGGTAGTTATCATCCATGTACCACTTCTCTTCAGCACTTACAGGCCAAAGGGGTATTACAACCACTGCCGGAACTGCTACACGGGCCTATACAGAGGGTTGTGGTTATTCCCCAATACTTTTTCTACCTATTTCGCAAGTAAATAATTACTATCACAGCGTAAATAATAACTCGTAATAGTAAGCGTCTGATATTAAATTGAATATCATGCTTTAGGTGCAGGCATGGGTAATTATTAATGATCCTAAAAAGGTCAGTTGGACGGTGTGAAGGGTGCCATTCACGTTGTAGCGTGATTCACCCGGTAGGTAACCATAACCATCGAAGCTATTTTCTTCAAAATCAGAAACCTGTTATTAGAATGGAGCGGTCAACTGATTTTTTAGGATGATGCCCTCTTAAAGCTGTTTAACCGTGGTAAATCACGATGACATGATGGTTTTTTGTATTGCGTTCAATGGAAAAGGAGAATGAGATGAATAAATGGGAAGTTATCTTTAAAAATTTTATAGTCAGTTTATTTGCTCTGTTTTCATTTGCTCTATGGGCTGCACCAGTAGAGTATGTGGGTTCAGGAATAGTAGTGGGGCGTGATGGCGTCGAGCGTTGTATCCGTGTTTCTATGATTCTTGACGATACAATGACGGAAGCACCTGGCGTACCACCTATATATGCTAACTATCATGAGATTGTAGGCCATTTTCCAATCTATACCTATCTCGTTGATGTGGAGGGTATGGGTATTTATGCCGGTGCTAATGGCAGACTGGATATATGGCTTGATCAGACCCCGGGCTCTCCGACTTTTTATACCGAAGAGCTGGAAGTGTTGGAAGACCATGGGATCATGCAATTTTTAAATGGTTCAGGTGCAAGCTATGACTGGTCACCATGGCTTGATGGCAGTCCAAGCTATGAATTGGCCCCGGAACTTGTTATTAAACGATTGTATATCACCATGGGCTATTCTTTTGAGTTAGGAAATGAGATTCATCTCTATCCTGTGCCATCTAGCTGTTACTGCAATAGTCCCCGTATTATGACCGATTTGAATCGTCATCAATTGATTAAACCGCGTCGCTGTAGATGTGGAAAATAAGGCGGTATTGCATAAAAAATCATGTGGAAATAATCCTCAGCTGGATTAATGTAAAGATCGTTGCTGAGGAGTGTTTCTGCAACATCGATTTAGGATGAAAAAGCGCTGTCTAATCGTTCGAGGATCAGGCGGTCATCGACAAGATCCTTTCTTGCTTACAAGCTATGGGAATTTTAGAGCGCCCCTCCCGAGTTGCTACCTGCAGCACGGGCCTCACCCGATTCAGGCCCAAGTTTTCTGCCTTGATATACATGGGTGATAGCGGTTATTCATCTTATACCTGAGTTCTGGCATTTTAGGTTGATCAATCATAAAGGACGGGTACACAATCAGGTTCATCATGTTTTAAATAACAGTTCTTTGTTTAAAGTCATTCAATCGTTTTAAAATATAACAGATGTAGTCGGAAGACTGGTATAATAAAGTAACTGATACAGCTCCCAAAAACAAAAAGCACGGAACAAAACTCGTTAAAATCGATGACATTTGATAAAAAATAGCTAATTAAATGAAGGTATATGTATGCAATATTATATTCTTGACGGATTGGGGGAGGATAAAAAGTTTTGTCATGTAGACAGTTCAGTTGAAGGTTTTAATGATTATGATCTTGTTTTAGATGATGGTGGTACATTAAAAGGGGTATATCCTAAAGATCCTTACGAAGTCATTATGCATCTAGATGAAGATTATCCTAAAAATATAGTTAAAGGTGATTTGGTTTGTACAACTGATGATTATGTCATGGTATCAGAAAGGGTAGTTGAAGAGTTAAAAAAGCACAATATTCAAGAAGCTGAGTTCTGGCCTTTTACCTTAATGAATCATAAAGGTCGAGTACATAGTAAAGATTACCGATTTGTTGTGACACCACAATTTGATGCATTGCATGATGAACTAAGCGATATAAAACGTTCAGCTAATGGAGTTGCTGTTCGTCTTAGAAAGATAGTATTAGATAAGAAGAAATTAGAAAACGCACCTGATATGTTTCGAGTTAATGATCTTGGTATAATGGCATTTTCAGGACTATTAGTTAAGATTTTACAGAAAAAGTTCACTAATTTTGTTTTTAATGAAGTGGAGCAAGCCTGAGCATGAGTTTTGATTTTCTATATTGAGAACTCGAGTGAATTTCTTACATGGCTACCAGAGGCCTATGTAAGATAATTACATACCTAAATGTTCTAATAACTACTTTGGAGCGCTATGTACTTGGATGTCTAAACAGCAAATCCCAAAAAATAGGTCAATATGTCATTTAACATAATATACATTATGCACATAACTGCTTTTCTTATTCTTCGTGCAATTCCCGCCGAGTTTATTATGCTTTAACACAGAAAGTGTAAGCGCTTGTACGAACTCCGAGTTCAAATCCTCTGAGCTATTGGCACTTTCCAAGTCGGAGATGGCTGGCCTACTTCGTCACAAAGAACTGGACCATGCCAACCATCACGCTCAGATTTCATGGAGTGTGAACAGCTGTGACATAGAAATGTTGCACGCCAATCCCTCCACGTAGGATTGCCGTCGATAACACCTACACCACCACACTTTGGGCAGATTACCTCAATAGAGGTTTCCCAATGCAGTAGTGGATATCCTTCGTCTGTATATCTCGTGCTCATACTTTCTTAAGGCTTATAACGTTTGAGCTGTTGGGTGCGAACCGCGTAGCGGTGAAGTGTCCCAAAGAGCGATTTGTTATACGCTGTTAAATGCTTCATGGTACTTGATTACACCTTCATGATTTTTTAAAGATTCTGGAATTAACTCTAAAATCATAAATACTTCATCAGGGACTTCGTATTCTGATTTAATGCCATATTTTACCGAAGGCACAAAACCAAATTTAGGGTAATAATTAGGATTACCTAAAACAACGACTGCAATATAACCTTGTGACCGACATTGTTCTAATCCAGCTTTAACTAATTTAGAACCAATTCCTTTATTCTGATATGCGCTTAATACAGCCATTGGCGCCAGCCCCATGATTTTTAATTTATTTTTATTTCCAATTAATTCTACTGGTGTAAATAAAATATGACCGACAATGTTATTTTCTATTTCGGCAACAAGGGAAATATATGTACAACCACTACTTCTAAGTGCATTTACCAAATTAGCTTCTGCATCCGTTTCAAAAGCATTTGAGTTTACTTTCCATATCTTCTCTATATCGGATGGTTGTTCTTCACGTATTTCCATTTATAACCTATTGCGTATAACGTTAAGCATAACTCGCTGGCCTGTAGCTGCAGAGCGATAGCGGCGCAGCGTAAGGCCAGTCGGCGTTTATGCAGTTGTTAAGCTATTTTCTCATTCGAAGATGCTTCAGCCACGCAACGTTTTCTTGATACGGGGAGCACTGTGCATTATCGACGTATCCAGTTAAGGTAGAACCACTAGCGAAAGCGGTTAATATCATAGACATATACTGCTTTCCTTCTTCAGTCGATTTATCAAACCCAAAATAGTTTCCTGGCGTTGCACAAGCCGGTCTTGGGTCTATTGCGCAGTCAATCGCTACATGTGCGTTATTTATTCCAGCAGAAACTATCTCCGTAACTTTGCAATTCTCAAAATCCGCTGCCGAGCATGCTAAAGGTGATGCAAAGATGCTAACAATTGCCACTAAAGCAAAACTTCTTTTCATTTTATACGCCTTAAATAATTGTACAGCTTAACGCCGCTAATCAGCCGCGCGCGCCATTGGCGCGTCGGCTGAATTAGCCTTGTTATG
>JARRQF010000301.1:0-5105 GCA_037382065.1 Candidatus Thiodiazotropha sp.
CCACACGTGCATCGGTTGAGGTCAACGTGACCAACGATGGGGCCGTACAATTCACCAAAGCCCAAAACGAGGCGTTCGACATCGTGTCGCTCTACCTATCGAATATTCAGCGGAAAGAGAGCGGCTTCCATCTCACCATCGCTGACAGCAATGCCGATAGAGTTCAGCTCTACACCGGAACACTTGGCGACGGCAGTTCGTTGCCAGAATGGATTCAACTCAATCCACGCACTGGCAGCCTAGACGTGAACCCACCGAATCATGTGAAAGAGCTGATCATCCGGATCAAAGCCATCAATAGCGATGGACAGATACGCATCCTGGAGCTACAACTGAACGCGAATCAGCTCCGCCAGTTCCTGGGTGGCGACAGCGCTGACGCTTTCATGCCACTGAGTGAACAATTACATGCTCAGCAGACCTTTGGCTATGGCGAGCGGTTAGCAATGTTGCTGGATCGCTAAGCGTTCTGCCACATACCATGGATGTTGCATCACTGCTCAGCTTTGAGCAGCAGTTACGCGAGGCTCAAGACCTCCTGCTCGCCAGCGACGGTCTCAGGGGACTTGAGCCGGTGGCGGCATCGGACATACCGACGGTGGATTTCACCGCCCCTTTCTTCGCCTGGGTCGAACGCCTGGCAAAGCATCTGCTGGAAAAACAACAGGATAGATCACCCCGCAGCGTCCTGACTACCAATATCCCCGAAGATCTGCGCCAGGAATGGCAAGAGATGGCCCCAGGGCAATTGCTATGGATGCCCCTGCACAGCCCTTCTGGCAATGACCACAGCACGACAGTCCTGATGCTGTTTCGTCGCGATCCCTGGGAAGAAAATGACCGACAGTTGGCCACCCATCTTGCAGGCAGTATCGGGCATGCCCTATTTGCGTTGCGGCGCTGCCGATGGTCTTACCGTCTATTGAAAATCCTACGCCAAAGACGCCTGCTGTTTGCCGTTCTGGCGTTACTTTTCGGCCTGATGTGGCTGCCTGTGCGAATCACCGCTCTGGCGCCGGTGGAAGTCATTGCTCGCGATCCTCAGGTGATTACCGCCGCTATTGACGGTGCCGTGCGCGAAGTGATGGTGATGCCCAATCAATGGATAGAAAAAGGTGAACTACTGGTTCAACTGGAAGATACCGAACTCTCGGCCAGCTATGAGGTAGCTGAACGCACTCTGCTAATGGCAAAGGCCGAACTGAAGACGGTACAGCAGAGCGGCTTTGTAGACGTTACCCAAAAATCCAAGTTATCTGAGCTTGAGGCAGCAGTGCGCCTACGTCAGGCAGAAGTGGATCAGGCTCGGCTACGATTAAAGAAAACCCGCATTATTGCACCTGCGCAGGGTATTGCCATTCTCGGTGATCCCAACGAGTGGAAGGGTAAACCTGTGCGCGTGGGCGAACGTATCATGTTACTTGCTGATCAGGACTCGGTAGAGTTGAAAATTATGTTGCCGGTCAAGGACTCTATCGCGCTTCAGCCGGATGCGTTGGTCAAAGTCTATTTTGATAACGATCCGCTAAACGCTGGTCAGGGGCATGTGGTGCAGGCAGGCTATGATCCGCAACCCACCCCTGATGAACAGCTTGCCTATCGACTGGTAGCTCGACTGGATGAGACAAGCAAAACCTCACCACGCATCGGCTTACGTGGTACTGCTAAGGTTTATGGTGAGCGGGTTCGTCTGTTCTTCTATCTATTCCGCCGTCCCATCACCGCTCTACGGCAACAGTTAGGATGGTGATGCGGTGAGCGTGGAGACACTTCCCTCGCTGCGTGAAGACCTGCGTTTATTGCCCGGAACGCCAGACGAGGATGGTGCACCACGCTGGTTGCTATTTGATGCCATGCGCAGCCGTTACTTCGCTCTTTCTCAGGAGGGACTGGAGTTAATCAGGCAGTGGGCCGGCGGTATCTCCCGTGATGATTTCTGTGCTCGTCTGGCGCAGCAAGATAGGCAGGTCAGCATCGAAGAGGTCAGCGCTTTCGCTGGCTTTCTCCAGCGCAACCATCTGACTCAAGCACGCACCCCACACGCCAGCGCAGGGGTGCATGCGGCCTACAAGGCACAACTACTTGGTTTCTGGCGCTGGTTATTGCATCACTATCTGTTTCTGCGTATCCCTCTGTTTCGCCCCGAACGTTGGCTGGTCCGCTGGACGCCGCGTCTGAGTTGGTTATTCACCGATACCATGCACTACCTGATTCTGACCCTTGGAATCATTGGTCTTATCATGGTATTGCATCAGTGGGATGCCTTCCAAGCCACCTTTCTATACTTCTTCAATCTTCAAGGTGTCATGCTCTATGGCATAACTCTGATTCTTGTGAAAAGTGTGCATGAACTGGGGCATGCCTTTAGCGCACGCCGCTTGGGTTGCCGTGTAGCATCTATGGGGGTGGCATTGCTAGTCTTACTACCGGTACTCTATACCGATACCACCGATGCCTGGCGATTGCGCACCCGAGCTGAACGTTTGCGCATCGTTACCGCCGGTGTGCGTGCGGAACTCTATCTGGCACTAATCGCAACCTTCCTTTGGAATGTGTTACCGGATGGTACTTTGCGCAGTGCTCTCTTTTTCATTGCGACCACCAGCTGGGTAACCTCCGTGATGATCAATATCAGTCCATTCATGCGCTTTGACGGCTACTATGCTCTGTCCGACATCATGGGAATCGAAAATCTTCAACCGCGTGCCTTTGCCGTGGGTCGCTGGCAGCTGCGTCAGCTGCTGTGGCGCTTTGACGATCCACTTCCTGAGCCCATGCCCAGGCACCGCGCTCGCTTGCTTACGGCCTATGCCTGGGGAACTTGGATCTATAGATTTATCCTGTTTATGGGTATCGCACTACTCGTCTACCATCTGTTCTTCAAGGTGCTGGGTATTGTGCTCTTCGCGGTGGAAATCTCATGGTTTGTGATGATACCTATCATCAGTGAAATCCGTATTTGGTGGAAGCATCGAGAGAGGGTTCAGCTCTCTCCTTTGCGCGGGATAGTGTGGCTCACTATTTTCGGTATTCTGCTCTTGGCGTTAATACCCTTACCGGCCCGGATGAGTGTACCAGCAGTGCTACACGCCAACCAGACACAATTAATATTTGCTCCCGAACCTGCTCAAATTCTGAGTATGGCTGTTGCAGAAGGCGATAAAGTAGAGCAAGGGCAGGTACTGATGAGACTGCACTCTGATGAATTGGCGTTTGAATTACAACGTACTCGCGAAATGATCTCGCAGGCACAAATAAAACTCTCTCGTCGCGCTTCATCGGCTCAAGACAAAGCTCAGCATGCTATTACCGAGCAGGAGCTGTCACGTCTTAGAGAGCGCCTGCACGGTTTGCAGGTACGCCGTGCACGATTGATTTTGCGCGCCCCCTTTGATGCCGTGGTGACTCAAGTTAAGCAACTGCATCCCGCAATCTGGGTCAATGAAGAACAACCTCTGATGCAATTAATCGATCCGCGAGGTTTTAGGATTGAAGGGTTCGTTAGAGAACAAGAGCTGCCACTTATCGCCATCGGCCAGAGAGGACAATTTATTATTAACCGTGGTGATATGCTGGCTTTAGCTGTGACAGTCGACAGTGTCGATGTCAGTGCAGTGCATCACCTTCCCTATTCAGAACTTACCTCACAACATGGTGGCGACATAGCAGTGCATCCTCAAAAAAAGGGTAAACTACTACCAGAAAGCGCCCAATATCGGGTTAACTTTAAGCTGCCCCAAAATTCCAACCTACCGTTGGAACGGTTATCCGGCATAGTGCTGGTAAAAGGGAAAACTCATAGCTGGCTATGGCATCAACTGCAATTGCTGACCGCTCCATTGATTCGCGAAAGCGGGTTCTAATCAACTTCCATCAGATACCTGTTATTTAGAATGGAGCGGTCAACTGATTTTTTAGGTTGCAAAAAACCTGCATATTTGAGCCACTATCCGCTAACCTATGCATAAGATATCTATCCACTGGAGCACAAATCATGACATTAAAAATCAATAAATGGATACCTTTTCTTCTCCTGGTTTCTCTTCTTCAAGCCTGCGGTGGGGGCGGGGGTGGAGATGATGGTGATAACACCAATACCGATGGTGGTCCCACCACCACCCCTCTCGATTATAGCGGCGAAACCAAACAGGCATCGTTAACAAGTGAAAACGTCGATGAGCTCGCTACCGCTGCAGCCTCAGGTTCTAAGCAAGCGCTAAATTCTGATAATGTGCCTATAGTTGGTCTACGCTCGGATTTTCCTGTCACACGGGAGCAGATCAATGAAGAACTATTGGTACTGATTGGTGATACATTGAGTCGCGGTGCGCAACTGGCAGGTCGTGGTGTCATGGCAGCCAAAACGCAAGATCTCTCCAGCACAATGTGTGATAGTGGCAAAGTAACCATTGAGTACCCAGACAACGGGGTTGCCGGAAATTGGAGTATCGATTTCAATCAATGTGCCCGTGGTGCGGAATATGGCAATAGCAACTACTCAACAATTCTTGATGGGGCGGTTGAAGGGACCTATACCCAGGTAGGCGATGGCTACCGACTGACCCTTAACTACCACAACTTCACTGTTGATGTTAACAATCCGTCTGGTCGATACAGCGACACCTTTAATATGTCGGTGACCTGTACAGCCAGTAACCAGGAAAGTACCGACCTTAGTTGTGAATATTATTCAGATTATCGTGGTTATGATAATAGAACCTATCGAGTCTCCGAGGTCAACATTTCCGGTAATGAGTCGTCAGGTTATCAGGTCTCCGTGCGGGTTTACGATCCAGATTATGGCTATGTCATGGTTACCACTGAAGTACCAGTGACCTTTAACTGTACGGGAGGACACCCCAGTGCAGGCCGAATTCATTTTGAGGGAGCTAACGGAGCTACTGCAGTGATTGAGTTCATCAGTTGCACGCAATATGTGGTGACATTTGAAGGGGTAGCGAATACCTATACTTGGCCCTAGTGTGGTGCCAGGGCAATTGCACTACGTTGATCTTATGGGACTCGTCGAGATACCCACTCAATCTCAGAAAGCGGCAGGCATTCGCATGACACCTTTAATAATAGTGGTGTAAGCTGCGCTTACG
>JARRQF010000302.1:0-8501 GCA_037382065.1 Candidatus Thiodiazotropha sp.
AACAGAACCACCTGACGGACGCTGGAGTTTTATGGGGGTAACAGTAGTATTGACTTTGTTCATTGTTTGCATGTGGTGTTAATATTTAGTCGTCTTGTATGTCTTCGACTTGAGCAGAGAAATCCAACTGCAATGTTTCCATCATATGTGATTTTAGTTTTTCCTTGAGCCAAATGTTCCTGGACTTTAAGTATTCTTGATTTGCTTCATCTTTCTCGCTAACCTCTCCTTGGTGGTAATATTCATGCATTTCTAAATCGTAATTTAGCCAATATCTCTTAATTTTTAACAAATCCATTTTATTTGGCGACGACAAAACACCCTCGGAATTTCGATAGTTATTCAAGTCACTGTGTGTCTGGTGTATGTTTTGTATTTCGCTCTCTCTTTGTTTTACTTTCTTATCAGATTCAAGATATGCATTTCTTTTATCGAACATTTCTCGTTCGTATCTTCTTATCCGAACCGATTGCAGCCTGAGTATTTTCGATAACTGTAAGTTACCATCACTGTTCTTATTCATTAATTATTTCTTCTAGTTTTTCATAGAGAGAAGTGAATTCAGCCATGCTCTCAAGGTCTTGTTGCAAGTACTTTTTCATCATTTGATATTTCTTTATGGCTTCATCTGCATCTGGATCACTACCTTCCTGGTATTCACCTACTTGAACAAGAAACTCAACTTCTTGGTATTTCGCAAGAAGTGATTTAAATCTCATAATTAATTTTCTATGCTCATTCGATGTAATATGATTCAAAAGACGACTCGTGCTTTTTAGAACATCAATAGCGGGATAGTGATTTTCTTCTGCAAGTTTTCGAGTCAAAACAATATGGCCATCAAGCAAAGATCTCACCTCTTCAGCTATCGGATCGGTTGATTGTTCATCCTCCATCAGCACCGTGTAAAAGGCAGTTATCGTTCCATGTTTGTCGTTACCAGTCCTTTCGAATAACTTGGGGAGCTCCGCAAAAACTGAGGGTGGATATCCACGCCGAACCGGTGGTTCCCCTATTGAGAGACCTATTTCCCTAAGTGCTCTTGCAAAACGAGTGACGGAATCCATAAGAAAGAGAACATTAAGTCCCTGCTCCCTGAAACTCTCAGCAATCGCCGTTGCTGTATAGGCCGCCCGCAACCGCTCCATGGCCGGTCTTTCAGATGTGGAAACTATTAGAACGGAACGTTTAAGGCCCTCTTCTGTCAGAGTATGCTCGATAAACTCTCCTACCTCTCTACCTCTTTCGCCAATCATAGCAATGACTATTACGTCGGTTTCCGCATGCCTGGCTAACATTGACAACAGAGTAGACTTGCCGCCTCCTGCAGGTGCGAATATACCGGTTCTTTGCCCGACACCAAGCGTTAGAAGCGAATCTATTGCGCACACGCCTGTCAGCAATGGTTTGTTTATTGGCTTTCTTTCCAATGGTGATGGTGCATCTCGGTATATCGGGATATCTTTCGAATCTATTTCGTGGGTCTTTGCATTATAGGGATTTCCTAATCCATCAAGAACCATACCTACCATTTGATTAGAAAAAGAAACAGTTGTCGTCTCTTTAACGACTGTGACTTCCGAATCTTGGGCTATTCCACTAATATTACCCAGTGGGAGTAAAATAGCTTTATCGTCTGATATGCCGACTACATCAGCGTAAACTCTATGTGTTCGTTTTTTATCGGTAATCAAACACTGCTGACCTATTCTTGCAGCGATACCACTTACTTTAATTGTTGTTCCGTAAGCTTCGACGACCCTGCCTTTTTTATTGAGAGTGTCAACTTCAGAAATTACTGATAAAATCGGATTTGAGCTATGGCTGCTTAATGTGTCCATTTTAACTACTTGACCTGACTTTTATCTGAAATCATTCCGAGATTTTTCGTTAAATGCGACTTAAGGATATCTATTTGTTCGTTGAAATTAGCTACTGTAACACCCGCATCTGTCTTAATATGGCAATCCAGATCTCCTAGCGATTTATCTACAAGAATGCGAATAGATGTCGGT
The DNA here is from genome assembly GCA_037382065.1 of Candidatus Thiodiazotropha sp. Taxonomy (GTDB): domain Bacteria; phylum Pseudomonadota; class Gammaproteobacteria; order Chromatiales; family Chromatiaceae; genus Thiodiazotropha. Next base: position 2,016 of record JARRQF010000302.1, read on the forward strand.
GAGATTTTTCTTGCAAGTGCGAGCTCTTTGATTTGTTTATCAATAACAAGCGCATTTGCCTCATTAACAATTATTTCATAGTAAGGATGTCCCTTGATTTTATTTAATGCCGTTTTAATTATTGATGACATCAGTTCATCGCGTGGAATGTCTTCGGCAATCTTATTTATTAGCTCGTAAGCTATTTCAATTGCCATTTTTTGTGCATAAACCTCGACATTTAGAAACTTTTCTGTGATTGACAAGAGATGCTTTTTAAATACTGAGTCCAGTGCAATACGTCCATTTTCCAGGCCCTCTTGATATCCATCTGCATAGCCCTTTTCAACTGAGCTATTTATTTCAGCTTGCTTTTGAGACAAAAGCTCAAGCATTTCTGTCGATACCGCTTTGGCATTGTTCAGATATTCAATATCCTGACTCTCGATAATATGTTTATCACTAGAACAACTCAGCACTTCATTATTAATTATTGTTATATATGTCATTTGTCAATCTCTGAGACAGATAATGATATTATTTCAAGACTGTGTTTGAATATCTGTTTTGCTAAGTCTCCCTCTAGTTTCGCCTTCGGAGTTGGCAACATGCCTGTAATCCACGGTCTAATCCTGAGACTTTGACTGTAGATCAGAACCGCCGAACCAGAAGAATGGATACTAGAAATTACATCATTCAATTGAAACAAGTTCCTCTGGTTATTATTTACCGGTGTACGATCAAGTATCAGTTCAAATAATCCATCACCTAAAAGTTCACGTATGGATGATAGTTTCTTAGCATCAATCCAAAGACGAATAATAGGCAGCAGAAATACTGTACCGCAAACATCCATTAATAGTTCTATTTTATTCCTATCCCAATATACCCATTCTGGCACTTCAAGACAGTCACTCCAATTAAGAGAATCGCCAAACTCCTTGTATGCTTTACTGTTCGAGCCAATATAATCGACACAACGATAAATTCTTTGTCTCTTGCTACGAGCATGTTCAACCGTAATGGTACTTTGAATATTCATCATGCTTGATTATTAGAAATTCTCAACCGATTTGCATAACGATTATTGCGGATCCATAGCAGGATCGTTGTAAACAGTAAAACAGCAACCAGAAAAACACTTAGAATTAGCGAATATCTAAGAGTTTCTGGTGTAAGAAAACCAAATTGGTCCTGTGTTTTCTGTTTAACAACTGGGACTGGTATTGGGTTTGCAGTGAACATTGCAACTGTTACATTCTCGTAAGGCAAACCTTCAATACTGTTTACAATGAGTGCTTTTATCTGTGCTTCTCTGCCAGACAGATCAATACCTCGCCTATGTTTGATGAATACGGATGCTGATGATGGTTTATTTTTAGCTTCGAGTTGATTTTCTTCGGGTATTGCAAGATGTACTCGCGCAAGGATCACACCATCGATACTTTCAATTGTCCTTGCAAGCTCCTGAGATTGAGCATAATTCAACCGCGCACGTTCTTCTAAGGGAGATGAGACAAACCCTTCTTTTTTGAACACTTCCCCAAGACTTTCGAAGCTGTTCCTTGGGAAGCCATTTGTATTAAGAATTTCGATCGATTTCGCAAAATTTTCAGTCGTTGTGTTGACAGTAAATGTTTTGTCGTTCGATCGAGTTTTTTTAGCTTCAATTCCGGCGGTGTATAAAAGCGACACCATATCGTTCGCTTCTTTTTCAGACAGACCGCTGTATAACTCATCATCCACACAACCGCCTAGAAATACAGCCAAAAATAATGCAAGAGAAATCTTTCTTAACATATTAGCTTTGCTGTCTGAAAAGTTGCTGTAAGCCATCGGATGTTCTATTCGCGATATTTGAAGTAAGTTGACAATGAAACATAAATTCATGCGTCCGAGCTGTAAGCAATACAATCTCACTCGGTGTCAGTTCATTTCCACTTGCAACCGCAGTCTTAGCGTAGTCTACAATTTCAGAAGCTTCATCATTGATGAAATCAAGCGGTTTCATTACCGCACGCTCAGTATCTGATGGCTTATCAACACGTCTGACATTGGTTGTTTTCTCAATCGCCGTATTAATACTATTCTCAAATCTTGCTATATCAGATAAGGAAGCACCATAACCAACATTGAGTTGCTGACTTTGATGATTCTGTTCTGATGCGCTGACACGACTCAGCGCTGAAACAGTCAAATCATTCATATCATTTACCCGTTGATTATTGTTTGCGCGCCATTGTTTCCAGCGAAGTACCCAGACTGCTCAATGCAGTATGAGAGCTGCTCGACATGAATGACATTGATAGTGATTCAGCGGTCAATCTGGTGATCTGAGAGGGTGTGGATTGACCATCCTCACCGAGCTTATTGGACATCTCTTCAATTTTACCGGCCTGACGATCCAGTGCCTGTCCCCAAGCTGTTGCCATAGCTTCAAACCAGCTCCCATCATTTTTGTCATCAGAAGAAGTGGTTGCACTGGCATTTGCTGATAAAAGGTAGTTGTTGTTGACAGTCATGATAAATCCCTCTTTTGTTTAGTGAGTATGTATTAGCACTTCGGACGAATCCGTTATTTGATGATAGTGGCAGCGTTTACTACCGGGATAACTTTCGATTACCTCTCTCCAAAATATTTGGCCCGTAGGGTTCATGTATTAAAAATTTAGTGTCGTTTGCTTTCCATTTTTTTCCAAAATAACTTTATGGTTATTAATGGAAACAATAGTATGTCCAGTTCTTTGATTGGTCTGACGTCATAAGATATGCCGGAGTTCCATCAACAACCATCGTTATCCGCTTATCTTCAGAGTTCATCTCATTGGTCGATTGAACTGTGTCACCGTCTTGAAATGTACCGGTATATTCGGTCTCTAGTTCAGTCAACCCAGGTATTTCGCTGAGTGCCACAGTCTTAATTTTATCAAATTTCGTTTTTTCGACTGGCTCAGATGTTACCAAAACAACACCAACACCAAGCGGTTTGACCTCAACATCTAAACCATTCACACGATAAAGATCCCTGACCTCAGTGGCGAGTCTGTCTCCTGTTGTGATGTCAAGTATCGCCCTTATGTCATGTGACTCAACGAGATTCTCTAGATTTGATTTTTCCCCGTTTGTCATTAAAAAACCAGAAATGACAATTTGACCATTTTCATTTTCGTTTAATCGCAGAGACTCATAGTTTTCTTCGATTAGCAAACTATGAATATCATCAATACTGGAAAACGTCTTTATTGTCGACTGATTGTTTGAAGCAAGATATAACCATAAAAAAGATACTAAAACGAAAAATACCAACAATGACAAGAGGTACGCCCCTGCATTTGTCATCAGTAGTGTTTTTAAATTCCGACTACCAACTGATTTCAGTTCACATTGTGACACATAATCAAGGATATCTTTCCATGATGCATTTGCCTGTTTTCCATACGATAATATCGTATTTCCAATTTGTATTTTGCTAAATTCTGGTACTTTAATATATTTACCTTCATTTACAGTCCTTCCCTGAACCTGTATATCACCCGATAATACTTGAATGTATACCTCGTTGTTTTTTGTGACCAGAGAAACCTTTTCATCGGTAATTGCTGGATCACGCAACATGACATCTGTATCCATTCCCCCAGATATAGTCAGCGATATATCATTTTTCAGTATTGTCCGCGCACCCTCCTGCTCGCCACTGAGGACAAACATTTCTAAATTTGATGGTTTTGTTTCCATGTGTTGTTTTCTAAATATATGTGTCAGATATCGAGAATCATCTGCCAGTTAGACATAGCTTGTTGGTCATTAACCTCTTCTGCTTGCTCACTGTCTGAGGTGTTTATCCTTTTTACTTCGTTATCTTTGACGGTTTCATTGCTCTTTTTTCCTGACAAATCATCAACAAAATCATCAATAGAGGTATCTTTCGTCATTTTTCGGACAGCCAATTTTGGTGAAATCAAAAACATGCGTTCCATTTTTGCTTTCTTTTTGACGGTATCCTTGAAGAGATTTCCAATAATAGGTATATCCCCCAGCAAAGGTATCTTCTGCACATCGTCCGTTGACATCTCACGAACCATACCACCGATTAAGACACTTTCTCCTGCATCTATGAGCGCTTGTGTGTTTATTGCGGACCGTGATACCACTGGTATGTTATCTACTTGCTGATCTCCTGATTGACTGCCATCTTCAATGGTTACCAATAGTTTTATCCTGGCGACTCCATCATCTTTAAATACATGCGGAGTAACTCTTAGCGAGGTTCCAACAGAAACATTATACAAGTCGACCTCTTCTCGTCCTGCGATTCGTACATAAAAGGTAGAACTTGTGTCGAATATTGCCTCAACATTCGATAACGTCAATACGTGTGGCCTGGAGACGACATTTGCCATACCTTGTTCTTCCAATGCATTAATTCTGCTAATGAATTTTGCGTTGTCGCCCAATACAAAAGAAATGAATCCTCCTTTACCAGACGGAGTAATTGTTCCTGTTGGGCTAAGTCTCATATCTAGCTCAGAATCACCGCTACCAAAAAGCACCTGATCATCATTGTTTTGCCAGCGCCAATTGATTCCAAGCTCACGCAACTTATCGGTGTTAATATCGATTATTGTTGCTTCGATTTCCAACATTTGAGGCTCAATATCAAGCGACTCAATTAGCTGTTGATATCTAACCATTTTATCGGGTGAGTCTCTGACAATTATTGCATTAAGTCTGGGGTCAGCTTGAATACGTACTCTGCTAGCTGAACCATTAGAGGACTGGATTAATTGTGGGCTTATATTTGGTTGGGACGAATCGTTACGAACACTAACTAAGCCCCGATCAATGTCCGGTAAGCCAACATGATCTGTTTGACCAACGCTGTCTAAACCCTGCCCCTTTAAACCTGGAATAACAGGCTTTAGCATTCGATCCTGATACTCTACGTAGTAAGGTTGTGGCAAATCATTCATTAGCTGTCTTAAAATGGTTGCAACACCTGGAATTACTACCTGCTTTCCAGCAAATGTCATTGTCACATCCTGAGCCCAGGCATATTTCAAATAGAACACCTTGAATCCAACTGGCGGTTCATAGTCTTTTAAACCACTTTCCGCTGCGTAGACAAGTTCATCGATCTGCTCAATAAAGCGCCTAGTACCTGTTACAACCACTCCACCATCCACAGCTTTCCGAATGCTGTTTTTCTGATCAATTAAATCCAGATCAGCCGCTGCTCTAACGATTCTCTTAGATATCGACCTTGACGCCGGAATAATCCGCCTTGATATTTTGTTGGATGTATAGAAATAGACAACCGCGCCATCATAATACCGAACAAGACCAAATGACTTGCTGATCTTATTTATGATCTCTCGGGCTGTAATGTTATCAAAGCTACCATTCACGGTTCCTTTTACAGATTCATCAACTACGACAGGAACGGATATTTGACTAAACAACTCCTGTAAGAATGAACTGATTGGTTGCTCTCTGGCAATGATCGTAATGTCACTGTCAATATTAGGTATTGATGCGGCATTCAAATCAAATGCAGAAAAAAACAAAAAAGAACACAAAAAAAGTATTTCTACTATTTTAATTCTTCTTGCTTGACGAACTTTCAGATGTTTTATCATTAATAGAGCCTTTAAACCGCTTCAAGTAACATTTCAGGTACGCCAATGCTATCTAATACGTTGACATGAACCTTGGGAACTAGTTCATTATGTGAAAGGATTGGCGTATCGAAACAGACGCCTTCAAGCATCTTCCTGACATGACGTCTTATCTGGACTGACGTAACCAGTGCAACAGGTGTGTGTTTCTGAATCGATTTGGATACTGATTCAATTATGTTTTCGGCGTCTTTGGGATGGAGCGCCATTTGCACTACCCCTGAGGTAACGCGTATCGACTGAAGAAGTTTTTCCTCAAGTTCCGCACTCATAAGCACAGCGTGCAGGGTGTCTTCAGGCGCATATCTGTGGCTGATCTGCCTTCTGAGTGCGATGCGCGCATATTCGGTTAGGTTGTTGACATCCTTTTCATGTTGGCCTGTCTCAATCAGGGCTTCGAGAATCCCTCTGAGATTTCTAATCGGTATCTCTTCTTCCACCAAATTCCTGAGAATAGTCGCTAACGACTGCATTGGAACGATGCGAAGCACTTCTTTAATAATGTCCGGTATTTCGCCGGTTAATTGGGTCAGCATCATGCTGGTTTCCTGTAAGCCTAGGAACAACGTGACGTTTCGCCGAAGTGATTCATGTATCGCTTTAGGTATTCTTTTCAGGCCATCGGTTGTCTCGATACTGCTTCTTGCGATGGGTACTTCATAGGCCAGCAGTTGCCAACCGTCTTTTTTACTACCAAACCAGTGGAGATTAATTTTAGGTATATTTATGCCCAAATCCATTTGGTAGTCATCGACCAGCTCTCGAATCTCGCTAATAAGGGCCGCACCTTCTTCACTTGAGGACAACTCGACTGGCAACTGCAACAGTAACG
>JARRQF010000303.1:0-4735 GCA_037382065.1 Candidatus Thiodiazotropha sp.
GCATTGCGCCTTGTCTCCTGGCCTGAGCAGGCTTCTATCATCGTCAATTTGTATGAAGCACCACACTAGTATGAACCCTCAATTGCGATCCTGCCAAGATTCCTGCCCTATCTACTTTTGTCAGTTTTTTTAGGTTCAATCAGTTGAGCCATCCGGTTACCCATCTCAGCAGGCGAACGTACCACCTGGGCTCCGGCAGATTCGAGTGCTTCGAATTTTGCATCCGCTGTGCCCTTTCCTCCGCTGATAATGGCGCCGGCATGTCCCATGCGTTTGCCTGGAGGGGCTGTCACGCCAGCAATGTAGGCAACAACTGGTTTGCTGACATAATGTTTAATATAGTCAGCAGCCTCTTCCTCTGCCGAACCACCAATTTCACCAACCATAATGATACCTTGGGTCTGCTCATCTTCCTCGAATAATTTTAAACAATCGATAAAACTGGTGCCATTGATTGGGTCACCTCCTAGGCCGACGCAGGTACTTTGACCCAGGCCGGCCTGGGTTGTCTGGTGCACAGCTTCATAGGTCAGGGTGCCGGAGCGTGAGATAACGCCCACATTACCGGGCATGTGGATGGAGCCGGGCATGATGCCGATTTTGCAGGCTCCTGGTGTGATCACGCCAGGGCAGTTGGGGCCGATAAGGCGGGCTGAATAGGATTTCAGGGCCTCTTTAACCTTTAGCATATCAAGAATTGGAATGCCTTCTGTGATGCAGGCAATAATCTTAATTCCAGCATCTGCTGCTTCAATGATGGCGTCGGCGGCAAATGGTGGTGGCACATAGATCATACTGGCATCGGCGCGGGTGTCTGCAATAGCATCGTGAACCGTGTTAAATACAGGACGGTCAAGATGGGTATGACCACCTTTGCCTGGTGTGACGCCGCCTACTAAATTAGTACCGTATGCGATCGCCTGTTCGGAGTGGAAGGTGCCCTGTTTACCAGTAAAGCCCTGGCAGATGACCCGCGTGTTCTTGTTTACGAGAATACTCATATTATTTTCCTGGGTTCGAGACTAAACGGCCGCTGAGACGGCTTTTTTAGCCGCATCGGTAAAGTCATTGGCGGTGATGAAGTTAAGGCCACTCGATGCGAGCATCTTCAGACCTTGACTGGCGTTGGTTCCTTCGAGTCTGACCACCACGGGCACGGGCAATCCGATACTACGTGCTGCCGTGATGATGCCCTCGGCGATAAGATCGCAGCGTACAATACCGCCAAAGATATTTACCAATACAGTTTTGACCTTACTATCGGAAAGAATGAGCTTAAAGGCTTCAGTAACCCTTTCGGCGGTTGTTCCCCCTCCAACATCCAGGAAGTTGGCTGGTTCGCCGCCATGAAGTTTGACCATATCCATGGTGGCCATGGCGAGACCGGCACCATTGACCATACAGCCGATACTTCCATCTAGGGTAATGTAGTTTAGGTCATGCTGGGCAGCCGTCGCCTCCTTTTTATCTTCTTGTGAGAGATCGCGTAGAGCGACCAGATCTTGATGTCGGTAGAGCGCATTGCTGTCGAGATTGATTTTGGCATCCAATGCCATTAAATCACCGTTCGAAGTGACGATGAGGGGGTTGATCTCAATCAGGCTGATATCTTTTTCGCAATAGAGACGGTAGAGCGCCATCATGATCTTGGAAAATTGTTTGATTTGATCTCCCGATAATCCAAGACCAAATGCCAATTTGCGACATTGGTATGGTTGCATTCCAGCTGAGGGATTGATCAGGGTGGTAAGAATCTTCTCTGGGGTGGTTGCCGCGACTTCCTCGATGTTCATGCCACCGGCAGCAGAAGCCATAAAGGCGATACGTGAATGGGCGCGATCAAGTAGGGCTCCAAGATAGAGTTCCCGGTCGATCTCGCTCCCCTGCTCTACCAGAACGCTGTTAACGGGGAGTCCCTGGGGGCCGGTCTGATTGGTTACCAGGCTCATGCCAAGCATCTTTTCGGTAACTTTTTCCACTTCATCAAGGCTGTGTGCCAGTTTAACGCCTCCCGCTTTGCCTCGGCCTCCCGTGTGGGCCTGGGCTTTGATGACCCATAGTCCGCCTCCGAGTTTTTGAGCTGCGGCTCTGGCCTCACTGAGGCTTGAGACCGCTTGGCCCTGAGGGACTGGAATGCCATAGCTGGCAAAAAGGGATTTTGCTTGGTATTCGTGTAGGTTCATATGGTCACCTTGGTGAATATTGTTTCGATTATCCTGAAAAAATCGTTTGATCGCTCCATTATTAATAACAAGTTACTGATTTTAAAGAAAATAGCTTCTATGTTAATGGCCGCCTATGGTGGGCATCAGGCTACAAGGCGAATGGCCCACTTGTGGCGACGAAGAGCTGCGATATTTTGCCGCAAGGATCAATGTTTGTTAGGGTAGCGCAGGCTATTTAGGATTATTCACTAAGGAGCCAGAAGCGCTCATCAAAACAATAGTTATTATTTACCTAACTGCGCATAAAGCCCTGTCATTCAGGACGGGGATAAATAGCGCGGACACCATAGGTGTCCATGTTTTTTATTCACAGGGTATCTACTGTTGCTCAATTATTGTTTGATGATGCCAATAGGCGCACTACACTACCGAATGAAGAGGTAAAATGCGATGGTAACCATAACACATTTTTCCAGACTCGCTTTTTCAAGGTCGGCCTTAACAAGTCAATTTTTGATTAGGATTGGGCCGAGTTTCGCCACCAACTGAAAACTAATCAGGCCATAACTATTCCAACACTCAGCCGTCGTGTGTGTGGATTGTGGTTATGAGGAGAATGCCGACCTTATCGATGCGATTAATGTACTAAGGCCATCAAGCGATTCAAAAGCGGATCAATGCTGCGTTTGAGCGCCACAGGAATCGCCGTTCTTTAGGGCGGCAAGGATGTCAAATAAACTGATTGCTAAGCTAGACCGGATTTAAAATATAATTTAGACCCATATAAAGAATTATAAAGGAGTGAAGTCAAGATACCTTGTCTCGACCCAGAGTGCTTTGGGGTTGTGTGCAAAATGTGTACAAATCTCTGTTACGAAAGATCGCTACAAGGTTTTGAAAAGCAATCGCTCCATCCATGGGTAGAAAAACTAATAATCAAATCAGGCGCTTGTGTCTAATTTCTCTGCAGCTGGCCTTTTGAGCTGAAACGGAATATCGTGTCGTTTCTCTGGTCTGTTTGTAGTAACTTACGGAGCTCACCATGGCAGATAATAAGAAAACCTACACCTTGACGAACGATGAAACAGGAGTATCGGTAAAACTTCCAGTACTCGAATCAGTCCAGGGTCCACCTGCGATTGACGTCTCATCCCTCTATCAAGAAACAGGGGTATTTACCTATGACCCCGGTTTTATGTCCACAGCAAGTTGTAATAGTAAGATTACCTTTATTCAAGGTGAAGTGGGAATTTTGGAATATCGGGGCTATCCCATAGAGCAGCTGGCTGATGGTGGTGATTTTCTCGAAACAGCCTATCTCTTGTTGAATGGCGAGCTACCAAATAAGGCGCAGTTAGACAATTTCAACGTTTTGATCAGTAACCACACTATGTTGAATGAGACCCTGAAGCACTTTTTTGGCGGTTTTCACTATGATGCTCATCCCATGGCGATTATGGTTGGTGTGGTAGGATCCCTATCTGCTTTCTATCATGACTCTTTGGATATCAATGATCCAGAGCAGCGGCAGGTTGCGGCACATCGTTTGATTGCCAAGATGCCCACGATTGCGGCGGCTAGCTTTAAGCACAATATTGGTGAGCCAATTATGTATCCGCGCAATGATCTCTCATACTGCGCGAATCTTTTGCATATGATGTATGCCACACCTTGCGAAGCGTATGAAATTGACCCGATTGCGGAAAAAGCCCTCAATCTGCTGTTTATTTTACATGCGGATCATGAGCAAAATGCCAGTACTTCTACGGTAAGGCTTGCTGGTAGCTCTTTGGCAAACCCCTTTGCCTGTATTGCAGCAGGAATCGCATCACTTTGGGGACCAGCTCATGGTGGGGCTAATGAGGCTGTTCTGGATATGTTGGCTGAGATTGGTGATGTCTCGCAGATCGATAAATACCTTGCCAAGGCAAAAGACAGGGATGATTCATTCAGGCTGATGGGATTTGGCCATCGGGTCTACAAAAAATACGATCCACGTGCTGGCATTATCCGTGAAGTCTGTCATCAAGTGCTTGATCGGCTTACTGTTGAGGATAACCCGATGTTCGAATTGGCTCAGCGGCTGGAGGAGATCGCGCTCAATGATGAGTATTTCATTGAAAGAAAGCTCTACCCGAATGTTGATTTCTACTCCGGGATTATCTATCGGGCACTAGGTATTCCCAATAATATGTTTACTGTCATGTTCGCTATTGCCAGAACCGTAGGCTGGGTCGCGCACTGGCTTGAAATGATGAATGATCCCCGTCAGAAAATCGGTCGACCGCGGCAGATCTATAAAGGATATCCGCGAAGAGACTACCTTCCCATGGATAAACGCTAACGGACGTTTTTAAACTAGTGTGGTGCTTCATACAAATTGACGATGATAGCGTGACGCTAAGCGGTTAGCCGCTAGGCGCGTGCCGCCGGGAATGGCTTCTCCCTTTACAAGGCGCGCAACAACGCGGATGACCGCTTAGCGTCTCGCCCGAAGGGAAGCCTGCTCAGGCCAGGATACTGCGTTGCAATGCTTGAACCTAAAAAAATCAGTTGACCGCTCCATTCTA
>JARRQF010000304.1:0-4732 GCA_037382065.1 Candidatus Thiodiazotropha sp.
GAAGCCTATGCCGTGCCAACCCAAGACGCCGAAACGCTTTTTAGTCGGATAGGCCTTTAACGTGACTGCTCCCCGCCCAGCGCAACAAGTTGCTTTGGGCGAGGCTTCTTGCTTCAACGCCCGTAACAATCAACTAAAAAGATCAGTTGGGTAGCGTGATTCACCCAGTAGGTGACCATAACCATCGAAGCTATTTTTTTAAAATCAGAAACCTGCTATTAGAATGGATCGGTCAACTGATTTTTTAGGTTGAACAGGCTGGAGATCTGTTGTCCCCCTTTTTCTTACTTGGTCCTGATCAGAACTCAAACGTCGTCTTCTTACAGATAGTGCGCAGAGCGAAACTGGTCTTGATATGCGCCACGTGAGGCAGGCGGCTCAGCTGGGTTTTGTGAATACGCTCGTAGTCCTCGGCGTCGGCAACAGCTACCCGCACCAGATAATCGAAATCTCCCGCCATGAGATGGCACTCTAGGATGTCGGGGCACTCAGCAACATGGTGTTCGAACGCTTCCAGCGCCTCCTCGCTCTGGCGGTTAAGGGAGATTTCCACGAATACATTGCTAGGTTTGCCCGCTGTAGCTTGGCTGACCAGTGCGGTGTAGTGCTCGATAACGCCATTGATTTCCAGGGTGCGTACCCGACGCAGGCAAGCCGATGGCGATAGATTGACTCGTTCCGCCAGCTGAGTGTTGGTGATGCGACCATCCGCCTGAAGCTGGTTCAGAATGGCACAATCAATACGATCAAAAGGGTTATTTCGCATAATATTTCATCAACTAAGGTATTACATGTGAAATATTCGAATATTGAACGATTATGAGCGCTAATTTGCAATCTTATTCAAGTAGAATTTCGTTATAGTAGTCATTATCACACCCATGATTATTGAGGAAACTGAAATGCTCGTAGGCGTACCCAAGGAGATCAAGAACCATGAATACCGGGTCGGCATGACCCCTGCCAATGTGCAGGAGATGGTCGCCCATGGACATCAGGTAATGGTGGAAACCCATGCTGGCGCTGGCATCGGCTGCAGCGACACCGACTATGAGGCGGCTGGCGCCAAGGTCGTGATGGAAGCAGCCGAGGTGTTCGCCCAGGCGGAGATGATCGTCAAGGTCAAGGAACCCCAGGCCAACGAACGGCGCTTGCTGCGTGAGGAGCAGATCCTTTTCACTTACCTGCATCTGGCCCCAGATCCCGAGCAGACTAAGGATCTCATCGCCAGCGGCGCGGTCTGTATCGCCTATGAAACGGTACTCGATGGCCGCGGCGGCCTGCCCTTGCTGGCTCCCATGTCTCAGGTGGCGGGCCGTATGTCCATCCAGGCTGGGGCCTATGCTTTAGAGCGTGCCCATGGCGGCGAAGGCATACTGCTGGGCGGTGTTCCCGGTGTAGCACCGGCCAAGGTGGTGGTAATCGGTGGTGGCGTGGTGGGCGAAAATGCCATTCATATGGCTCTGGGCATGGGTGCCGATGTAACTGTACTGGATTGTAGTGTCGAGGTGCTCAATCGCCTGTCAGGGCGCTTCGGCGCAGCTTTGAAAACCGTCTATTCCACCCGCGCTGCACTGGAACAGTATGTGCTCAGCGCCGATCTGGTGGTGGGTGGCGTACTGGTGAAGGGTGCGGCCGCACCCAAGCTGGTAACACGCGAGATGCTCAAGGCAATGAAGGCCGGATCTGTGCTGGTGGATGTCGCCATCGACCAGGGCGGCTGTTTCGAAACCTCTCGGCCCACCACCCATGCCGAGCCGATCTATGTGGTGGATGACGTGGTTCATTACTGCGTCGCCAATATGCCGGGTGCGGTGCCGCGCACCTCCACCTATGCGCTCAACAACGTAACCCTGCCATATGCGCTGGCGCTGGCGGATAAGGGCTACAAGGCGGCGTTGCTGGACAATCCCTTGTTCTTGGAAGGGCTGAATATTTATTGTGGTAAGGTGACCTGCGAAGCGGTGGCCCACGATCTGGGGTACGACTACGTCGCGCCGGCAGCAGCGTTAACCTAAAAAAATTAGTTAACCGCACCACTCTAATAGCAGGCTCCTGATTTTAAAGAAAATAGCAGTGGAAGAACAAAATCCATTAAATACCTTACTTTACATTTAATATCGGCTCTTTTGGAGTTGTAACATATTCTGAAGAGACTTCATGTCCTACTCTACCAAGATATTTTGCTCGATACTCTCCTATCAAGGTCCCTGCACTATCCGTGATTCCAGCTGACTCTCCTCCTGTAAGGTTAGGAATAACTGTTGTCATAATTGATGTATCCCACCGCTTTAAAGCATCACTAACTATAACATTTGCATCTGCTTCAATTTTTTCAGCACCAACAAAACGTATTTCAGTTCGACCATTTACAAATGTATTACGATAAATATATTCATTATAGTGTTGGCCTGGCCATAAGTTTTCTGTAGAAAACTGCATAAGTAACTGATTACTATTTCCAGTAGGTAGAACAACCCTATTCCAACATATTTCATAATCATGAGGCGCCCCGAATTGTGCATCACTTGCCATTCCTACAACTATTTGAGCTCCTCGGTTATTTTCATAGGCATTATTCCCCCTAATGGTTATAAAATTAGTCGTGTCCTTAGCCCAGAAACCATGACCTGTAATACAATTCTTTGCGGTATTCTCTTCCATAAGCACATAATTAACTATATACAAATCGAAATAACCACTGTTATTACCGACTCCGTTAGTTATTGAATCTAAGGTATTATGTTTAAATAAGAAATGTTCTTTTAACGTACTAGTTTCAGAAACAAAAACGGCATTGGTATTATCGTTTCCGACAGTCCCGGGCCCCATGTCATAAAAATAGTTTTTCCAAAATGTATCCCTCTGTGTATTTCCTGTTAGCCAGAAGAAATGTGCATTAGGAACATCCTGCCTTGCATGCTCCCAACGTATACCAGCAATATAAATATCTTTTAAACTTGATCCATTTCGAGTAAATATCCGAGAGCTTGAGCAATCTATTCTCGGCACTTCGTTCGGATAACCAATTAATGAAGGAGTTTTTATTCCACTATTTATAGAAACATTATTGTTTTTTGATGGGTCACCTTGTAACTTATACAGGCCATCACGAAAAACTATAATTTTATTCGCATAAGTTGAATCTGAGTCACTATCCAGGTACCAATCTGAAACATCTTCAAGTGGCTCTGATATTGTCCCTTTTTTGGCACCTGTCCATCCGTCCTGTATAAATAAAAACTGGCTAGCATCTATAGTCGTTGACCAAGATAAGTCAATGGTATTCAGTTCCTGATCTGTAACTCTTATAGTAAACGTCACTTTTCCACTGCTGGCTGTTGGTATCCACGTAACAACACCGTAATTCTTATCACCGTACATCTGTCCTATAGTCGATCCCGGTGGGCCTGATATTATCTCGTATTTAAATGGCCATGCACCGCCTTGCACACCTATAGGTATCTCATATCGAAAATCTGGATGTGCCCAACGGTGGCGGGCGTGTTCTTGTGTCTCAGTATCGGAACGAGGGTATACCGGATGCATCGGCATCTTTGCGGGGACATAGTTCTTTTCAGGTAATGGGAAATCTATCGAGAAAGCGGGAATAGATATAAGCACTAATAATATTAAAAACAAGAGTTTAGTTAATTTATTCATGGTTTTTTAACATTAATTAAATATTGTATAAGTATTAGACTTTAACCTATATTTGAAAAACTTTCTTAACAATTAAGTAACCTGTGATCCAAGTTTTGAAACAATCCATTTATATTTACCACTTTTCTCTCTTGGGATATCATCAATAAATACGAGCTGCCTGAGTATATAAAGTTGGCATGGGTTGAACCTGCGCGAGTTATTCAACCTAAAAAGATCAGTTGGGCAGCGTGAAGGTGCGCTTGTGGTGGTACAGAGCAAGGGGCGCTCCTGCACATCCATGTGCCCGCGACACGGGGCATCCATTCACGCTGTAGCGTGATTCACCCAATAGGCGACCATAACCATCGAAGCTATTTTCTTCAAAATCAGATACCTGTTATTAGAATGGAGCGGTCAACTGATTTTTTTAGGTTCAATCAACAGCACCTGAACGTGAGGGCTATCGGTCACCAGTTGAATATAGCCGCACAAGATAACTTTCATCCTAACTTGCCAGCTTTTGTATAACGAGACAAGGGGTCTCGTTAACAAAGCTATTATGTGTAAAAAGAGAAAGGTCACAAAATGAATCAATTGGAATTTTATGAAGCAAAATTAACGTTTGAGACTGATTCATGGGATTTATCAGAAGCACTGAAGAGTAGCGATGGGGTTGTAGTGATTGATGCCAGGTCAAATGAAGCATTTGAGTTTGAGCATATTCCAGGGGCAATTAATATTCCTCATCGAACAATGAATGATGAGAGCACTAGAAATCTAGATCAGTCAAAAACATACGTTACCTACTGCGATGGTATCGGGTGTAATGCTTCAACCAAAGGTGCGCTTAATTTAGCAAAACTTGGTTTTAAGGTTAAAGAATTGCTTGGTGGTCTTGACTGGTGGAAAAGGGATGGATATTCAACCGAAGGTAAAGGTGCAGCTAAGGGTAAGGCACAGTCATGTGGCTGCTAGTGTGGTGCTTCATACAAATTGACGATGATAGCGTGACGCTAAGCGGTTAGCCGCTAGGCGCGTGCCGCCGGGAATGGCTTCTCCCTTTCCAAGGCGCGCAACAACGCGGATG
>JARRQF010000305.1:0-4695 GCA_037382065.1 Candidatus Thiodiazotropha sp.
AAAGGTATAAGGAGAATAACCGCTATCACCCATGTATATCAAGGCAGAAAACTGGGGCCTGAATCATCCGTCTATCCGACCTCAATATATTCAATCTACCGGATTTTAGGTTGAATCCACACTCTTCCATCACATTTCGGGACACCCAATGTTTGAACCCTCACCACAATATCGTTGAATTGCTGTATTAATAATGAAAATCACCAGCTTGAATGGTAGCTATTTGATGGGTGTCCCCAAATCCCTCGTTTCTGAGAAGCCGTCAGCCTCCAGTCTTGTTATACAAGATTTACTTTGATCTTGAGTAATAAACTGCTACCACGCATTAGCGTGGTAGCAGTGTTAATGATTAATGGATTGTTAGATTAGAGTGCCGGACAAGCCGGTCCAGGCGGTAAACCGAATAGCTTTTTCAAATTAGTGAAGTCAGATGGATCGACAAAGCCATTACCATTCAGATCCTCGTCAACGGATACCATACCGAATACACTCTTTAATTGAGCAAAGTCTGCAGGGTCGACTGTGCCATTATTATTGAAATCTGGGTCACAGGCGTTCCCAATACCATCTCCATCCGTATCGAGCTGACTATTACCACCCGCATCGGTTATGGCGGGGCCATTGGGTTCGTCGATGCAGTTGTCGCCCACATAGTCTTCTGCCAGATTGTCACAGGTACCGGATAAGCACTGAATCGCAATACGTGCGGAACCTGATTCGTTGGTGCCTGCATCATAGACAAGGAGTGTATAGATCCCGGTGAGTGCCAGTGGATCCAGAACGATGCTGTAGGAGCAGCCATTGTTAGTGCAGACAGCACCATCTGTTATGCCATCTAGTATAGTTGAGCCAGTAGGGCCACGTATCTCAATTGTGGGATCGACATGGCCAGATGTCGAGATTGCATTGATTTGGATTAAGTCGCCTGCTGTGCCGCTGAACCTATAGATGTCACCATCAACCAGAGGATTAAGAGTTGTAGTAATTTCAATATCATAATCAAGATTGGTGTAGTCACCATCGTTAATGCCATCAGCATCACTGTCACAATTTCCTGCTATACACCAGAGACTAATCTGGTAACTTCCTGCTTCATTGATACCGGCATCGTGAACAAGTAGAGAATATTGCCCCGCATCTGTCAGAGAAATCGGCAAATCGTAGGAATAAGAGCATAGATTGTTTGCGCAGTATGCGCCGTCGTCAACTCCGTTTATCAGTAGGGTGCCTTCGTGATCACGAACTTCAATAGTAGGGTCAACATGACCAGATGTGGACACAAGATTGAATCTCAGTAGCGTGTCTCCAGTTGCATTAAAAGAGAACTGATGACTATCCGTACGATGAGTTAATGTTTTTAGTTCAGGGGTTACAAAAGAGATTAATGGTGGTGGTGGATCACTGACTCCGTCGCCATTGGTATCGCATGGCCCAGTCAGGCACCACAGACTTAATTCGTAGTCTCCGATCTCATTGATTGCTCCATCGTAGACTATTATTGTATAGATACCATTTTCGGTAAGTGTTGGAAGATCTACAGAAAAGCTACAAAGGTTGTTTGCGCATTGAGCGTCGTCTAGCACACCATTAATAAGTAAACTGCCACTGGGGGAGCGTATTTCAATGGTGGGATCGACATGTCCTGATACTGATAATGCATTAATGCGAAGTTCTGCCCCAGGCATTCCATAAAACGAAAAGAAATCGACATCTGTACGTGGACTCAAAGTATCGGATTGAGGTGAGTCGTAATCAAGGTGAGTAACTGAAGATGGGGGGCTGATTTTCTCGATCTGAAGGGTGTAACTTCCAGTTTCGTTGATGCCTGAGTCCTGAATGAGGATCGTATATGTACCAGTGATTGATAATGTGGTATCCAAAGAGTAGGAGCAAAGATTATTACTGCAAACCATGTTGCCTATTAGGGTGAAACTTGGGTCTCTTAACGCAATTTCTGGGTCAACATGTCCGCTGGTGGAAACAACATTGATTCTGATCTGGTCGCCAGTTATGCCATAAAATTCAAACCTGTCCAGGTCAGCCTGGGACTCAAATGCGCATCCAACGGTATGATCACCATACGTTAACTGGGTTGGTTCTGATGCCTCAATGCAGGTGACAGGTGATTCTATTTGCTCGGCAAATGAGTAGGTTGGAGTTACGATGAAAATAGATATGGTCAGCTTTATAAACAAACGAAAGATATTCTTATTCATGATCTTTCTCCCTTGGATTCCTGGAATTCACGCAGTCATAGATAAGCACACTGTTAGTGATACTTATTTGATGGTGTTTCTATTGATTTATTTGACGCAGAACTGCCCGTAAACAATAAACGCCTGTCTCAGATCCTGACTCAGGCGTTTATTGTTATGCTTAAGATCTATCAGTGTAGCAATAACGCTGCTACTATTTTTCGAGGTTGAGTGAGTTTCGTCGACGCGAAAGTCCGATCAGTCCTGCTACTCCTGAACCAAATAACCAGGCAGCAGCCGGAATTGGAACGACATTTACTTGGGTTGGTGTGAAGTCGGTAAGCAGCTCCCCTTGCATAGAAAAAACTCCGCAAGCACCAGGGATACAGCCACCACCGCTAGGACCGATGAGTACATCTGTTGTACCTAGAGCAAGTGCAGTGAAAGTGATATCAGCCAGAGCGAAGTCAGTTCCTGCGCCACTACTGGAGCCGACAAAGATTCTGTCAAGTGTTCCAATGCTCGCGCTGGTATTTACATAGGCGCTGGTGGCCCAGGGTGGGTTGTCGATTGATGTGCCGGTGTAAGAGAGGATGGATGGGTCCCAGCTGAGTGTAAAACCAGCTCCGAAAACTGATTCTGAAAAGCCGCTACCATCTATGGACAAGGTAACAGTATCGTTTAAAAAATATTCTGAAGTATCCTGTGTGATGCTGACAGTGCCAGCTAAGGTTGTATTGGCAAAGAGACCGAGTGCGCACAAACTAAATAGTCCAGATGTGATGGTTTTCATGATCCGTATGTTCTCCCTTTTTTGCAAATAGATATTCATACCGATATAGGGTACCTTTCAACTAATCCGAACCCTCTGACCCCATGGCCTGAACGGTAACACAAATTGAAGCAGAAGAATATATACCATGCTGGTAAAGTGAGTTAATTTAACAATTGATTAGCTGATAATTTGTAGTTCCAGATACAGAGAGGTGTTCAATAAATAAATTGGTAAGCAGCATGGTCAGTAATTGACATTGCCTAAATAGATTTGCCAATAAAATACTGAATAATCTTTAATGGGCTGGTGTAACAATCAAGTTACTTGAATTTACTTTTCAGACTTTTTGGTGAGGCATACAGGTACCATTTCTATGTTTACTTCCATAGTTATTCTCGAGATTAACTATCCGATTTTTACAAACCCAAATATTTAAATGTATTTGTAGAGTCTCTCACTACCACCAGAGGCGGGATATTCAGCGCCAGACCAGATATCGGGATCATCATAGTTTGAGATAGTCTAAAGCCATTTAAAATTAGATGGTTAATTCAAATGGTAGTGCTTTCACAACAACGACTAAACGGTGACTGTTCTTCGTGTTATGTAAAAATTATGTGTGTTTAATTCCTGACTCGGTTGGGTGTGCATATGTGTCTCTATATTACTGTTTATTCGTTGTGAAAATTCGCCTTGCTACGCTCACATCTGCACGCCTCTCAAAAGCCTGCTAAATCACTTGTTATTCCAAACTCGGTTTCCTCTCAAAAATATTGTTAGTTTAAAGCTAAACTATAATGAGCGTATGTTATTGGATAAATACATGACAAAGTGGCACTAAGGGTAATTATTCATGCGTTCAATTATGCATCGAAGCAGATCACAAGCCGTCGCATGTATTTTTTCTCTGTTGCTAACATTATGTTTTACGACCGCATCCATGGCTTTGGACAATCTCAAATTGCGGACTTACAGCATAGTTGATCCTCAGATGGGCATTCCAGCTTTTCACGTGCTGGCCCCTGCGGGCTGGCTAATATCCGGCGGCCTGACCTGGAATCCCAATCTTGCTAATCTGGTCACCGCAAATGTCAGCATCACGGCTCCAGATCAATCCGTAGGCTTTTATGTTCATCCCGCTCCTCAGTACATTAGTGGCCCGATTCAACGCCAATGGCCAACCGGCCAGCTCTACCTGGGTATGATAGTCACGCCTATGCCGAATGGCCCAACAGAGTATGTTCAACAGCTGCTGCTACCTCATCAGCGCCCTAATGCTCAGAACGTACGCTTGGTATCCGAGCAGGACATGAGCGCATGGGCTAACAGGATTGCTGCCTTGTCGGGACAAGGAACTATGAGTTACGGCACCAGAGCCCGCTTTTCCTATTTTGAAGACGGCAAAAAATGGGAAGAGGATTTTTACTGCGCTATTCTGGTTTCAGGTGGACCCAATCAACTCTGGCTGGCGGATAGAAACCTATCAGTTCGGGCCGAAGCAGGAAAACTGGATACACTACAACCGCTCGCGAACGCCTTCGTTAACTCCTTCAAAATGAATTTCAGTTGGTTCGTCCGATTTGTCGATACACAGCGACAGTGGATTGCCGCCCGCAACCAAGGCATCGCAGACGCCGGCGTGTTGAGCGATGCGATCTCGAAAAGTAGTGAGGATTTCACTCAAAACCTAATGAAACAGTGGCAACAACGCACGCAAGCCGAGGA
>JARRQF010000306.1:0-4668 GCA_037382065.1 Candidatus Thiodiazotropha sp.
AAGTGCTCTCAAATGACTCAGAGGAATAAAATAGCGAGAAGTAGCTGATGCCAGGTCTTCTATTGCTTTTGCAGTAATATCTTTCATAGGGTGATCAGGTGGCTTAAATTTAAGACAAACACTATATATCAGGACAGCCACCATTTGAAAAGGCCATCCAGGTGAGTTACAGTCAGAGCGGCACAAGGGATCAACCCAAGCCAAGGAGCTGGCCATGACGATATCGCGCAAGCAACAGATCTGTCTTGAAGAAACCCCCTATTACCACTGTGTATCGCGCTGCGTGCGCCGTGCCTTTCTGTGTGGTGAGGATGATTTACCGGCCGTAGCTACGAACACTGTAGAGACTGGATAGTGGAAAAGATCAAGCAGTTGGACGGAGCATTCTCAATCTCTCTCTGCGCCTACGCCGTGATGCACAACCCCCCCATACCATGCTGAAGATCGACCGGGAAGTTCTGGGAAAGTAGATTCAAAAGCCAAGCCCGGCTTGATGATGCGGCGCTGTTGACCTGCATGAGCTACGTTGATCTCAATCCGATAAGGGCAAAGATGGCCGACAGGCCTGAAGAGTCAGACTTTACCTCTATCCAGGAGCGCATCAGACACTATCAAAAAACACTGGAGCAGACAGGGAGTCACGCAGAAGCCACAACCACAACGCCAGTGCATTTAGAACCCTTTGTGGGCGGTGAGCATCAAGACAAATCGGCAGGTTTGAATTTTAGTCTACCAGACTACCTGGAGCTGACCGATTGGGCAGGGCGAGCCATCAGAACGGACAGAGCCGGCGCCACCCCCTCAGAACTGGCACCCACCCTGGAACGGTTAAACATCGACCCAGAAGCCTGGCTGGATAGCGTAATAGACTATGGCAAGAACTACAACACCGTCATTGGAACAAGAGCGGGGATAAAGCGCTTCAGCCAGGCCATAGGTAGAAAGTAGTTCTGCGTGAGTGGGTTTTTCGATGCAGATCTATCAGACCTCGCCCGCCTGATATCCTTAAACCCAGACAGGGCGATTCATGCCAATTAAAGCACATTGGCAGGTATCTTCTTGCTCCTTGCTCCGGAAATCATCAGTTAAGATGCTTAATCTGGTGTAGAGAACCGGTCATGCCAATTCGATTAGGCGGAATCGTCATCACAATTTCACTTTTATATAAACAGAAAGAAGCTGGAAGGACTGTTATCTACTTTCAAATGATGCGTGTCTGAATTCTTTGCTTTGAACTCTGTTATCTTTTAACCGTTATACAATCCCATTAGTTTCGTCAACAAAACAAATCTTTCTGATTTTGACTCTAAATTTCGATTCCAATCTAACTTTATAAAAGCCAACTCCAATTCCTTTAGAATCAACATATGATTGTTTATTTATTGCTATTGTGCTTACTTTTCCGGTACTTTTTAGGGCCGCCACTTTCATGCCAGAGAATAGGTAATGAATATTATCATTGTGTTCCGTGATTTTATTCGGTTTACCAAGCTGTTCTAGAACTTCATGTATTGGAGTAACTCCAACTTCAATATTTCTGTATGTGTGTTCGAATATCATTATATCCGCAAGTGCGAAGGTAGATCATAGAAGTAAGACAATAATATTTCGTATCACTTTACAAAAACCTCTGATATCTATATTTCAGCTAACGCCGTTTATAACCACCTGCCGAGAGCGGAGGGACGGAGGAGCGTGGCTGTTGGCTGTCTGCGCTCATGGCATAGTAGTGCATACTTCTAGGCACATCATCAGCTGCCATCCAGTCGGCTATTGAGGTAACTTTCGGATGCTCTTCGAAAGCTAGCAGGAACGCAACCCAGCCATTGATTGAAGTGGATGCCAAGTAACCGATTACTTCCGGCTTTATCGCTCAACGCGGCTTCCAGGCTCTGATAAACTGCATTGCTATCGTCTATATCGCTGCTATGCGCTTGCGCAAATGCGTCTCCAGTGGCATTCCACTCGCAAGTGGCTTTTTCTCCGAGCCCGAATCCAGCAGTCCGACCTGATTGTCCGAGCTTATCCCTTTGCCTTTGAAACATGGTGGTCTTGAAAATGTAGCTATCCGTTCTTACCATTCTTCCGCTAACCTCAACTTCGGTTAAAGCATGGAATAGCTTCGGTGGAAGCAGAAAGAAAACTGGCCACGGCACGGCACGGCATAGCGAAGCACCTCTTTGTCGAGCTCGACAAAACGCAACCGTGCTGAAATCCCGGCAAGTTCGAGCAGGGTTCGGAAGAGGTCGGCCTGCGCATTGCAGTGACCTCTCTTCAGCTCCAGTGTTTGTTCTGGTCGAACGCTTTCAAAGCCAGACGTAAATCCAAATTCGATCTCTTCGCGAACAAAGTCATGCAGCGCTACGCAACGTTCCGCGTCGCTACAGAACGGATGCAACGTCTCTATTTGACTAACAACATTCGTTAAGCTCATTTCTGCGCGCCTGCATTACCTTGCGATGCGGGGCTGCCGGAATGCAGCGCAGCAGAGTGTAGGTAGTCCCACACAATTGCATAGTTATAAGTTGCTTTATTCGAATTCGTGCATATGTTTCAGACCTTCATTGCGAAACAAATGACCAGCCACAAAAGCAGTTATTAGAAATACTATTAGTGTAAAGTATGTTGCTGATGTCAACCGTTCAAACGGTGTAAATATTGAGACGTTTTGAGTTTCGCTTTCCAAGCTATACTTTAAGATTACCGTGACCGGGACTACCGTAAATAAAACAATTAATCCCTTATATATAGCAACGCCGATATCAACAAGGATTTTGCCGAATGCCTCTCTGGCTTTTGGATTATATTCACTTATTTTCATATGGATCTCCTTATCTACTACTTATAACGATTGAACTAAGTCTCGCCATTTATTTGGCATCGGCATCAGTGATTGATTAGGCATTCCTTTGCGACTTACTTGAGTTTTTTGGCCGGCATTTCTATCCCGTTCTGGTAAAGGGTCAGGCTCTCGACTACGCCCGCATCGTTGCGGTTAAACATGATTTGCGCATCAACCACATTATAGAAAAACTTAGTTTCTGTCTCAGGGAACACCTTGAACTTTGCTTGTCCAGTTGCCTGGGCCTGGAGTCCGTCTCCCTCCCTGCTGATTGTGATAATGAAATTTGGGGCAAGCTCATACTGGCCCACATAAGCATCATAGATTTTAGGGGCCAGTTTAATTGCCGTCCGTCCTTTAGAATGCTCAAGATTAATCAGTGCATATTTGTTTTCAAGCAAATGCATGCCAATGTCATCTATGGAGTTTGAAGAATTAGAGAGTACTACCACGCCGACACGCTTCCTTTTGTCAAAACCGATAAAAGAATGATAGCCTCCGGTTCCTCCATTGTGCCACACGATTTCTGTGCCATATGTGTGTAGCACATGCCAGCCTAGACCAATTTCCAAATTATTCACGCCGGTGAGATTTCGAACGAGATGTGTTTTTTGCATAGCCGGAGATAAGTCAGATTTGATTAAACCCAAGTTAGCAGCCACGAAATGAAGCATATCGTTTGTCGTCGAACGCAAAGCGCCGGCACCCGCTAAGGTTGGTATCTCCCAATTCATTGCGGTCTCTCCAGCTTGATCATGCCCTGTTGCCATACGTTTTTGAAGTTCAGTAGAAAGCTTGATTCGTGTGCTGTTCATCTCAAGCGGCCTGCAGATGCGTGTCAGTATCAGTGTTTCATAATCCATCCCTGCTTTGAGTGACAGAATGTGTCCTAACAGTCCACTACCAAAATTAGAGTATTCGTATTGGGCCCCAATATCTCTAGTTAAGGTGTAGTTCGACAGAAACTCATACATTTGCTCGACGGTATAATCCGCATACGGATTTTTCACATTCTTGGGATCCAAATTACTTGGTAGTCTTGGAAGGCCCGAAGTATGGGTGGCCAAATGAAGAAGCGTGATTTCTTTGCCATCCCTGGTTGGTACTTTAACTGAGTCAGGGAGGTATTTATTTATCGGATCGCTAAGCTTCAACTCTTTCTGCTCGACCATGTCCGCAAGCAATATTGAAGTGAAGACCTTGGTAATCGAACCGATTTCAAACACTGTGTTGCCATCTGGCTTTTGTCTATTCTCCCGACTCAATTTGCCGTAGCTAATAATCTTGCTACCTTTGTCATTAACAAGGCCAACAATTAAACCGACGCTCTTCTTATACTTATCAACTCGCGCCTGGAGAATCCTCTCCACTTCAGTTAGGTCCTGGTCGTCTTGAAAAGCAAACACATATTGTGGTGACAAAACTAACAGAAATCCAAACACCAATAGCTTAAACAATTTGCTCATCCTTTTTCTTCTAACTGGATTAATTGATCGACGTATAATCGATCCGACGACACGGTTCCGCTGTTGTTGTGCATCACGTCAAAATAGATTCCTCACGAGTTCCGTCGTTGGACCTCGACTTTTCATAAGATGCCTGACGGCCAGGCTCAGTGCGGAGAGCGATAGCGAGCGTACACTGGAGCCCACGGTGTGTGCCCGGCATGGGCATGAACTGATGGGGTGCAAGTCCCCTGTTGGAGAACCACGGCCGATGAACGATAAGCTGCATAGGTGTCCCTCTCAGAAGCAGATTCCTTGTCAATCCATCTATTTGACCTCAACGACTAGCCGAGGGCAAGGGCAAACCCGCGAGGAGATTTG
>JARRQF010000307.1:0-8208 GCA_037382065.1 Candidatus Thiodiazotropha sp.
TCATCCGCGTTGTTGCGCGCCTTGGAAAGGGAGAAGCCATTCCCGGCGGCACGCGCCTAGCGGCTAACCGCTTAGCGTCACGCTATCATCGTCAATTTGTATGAAGCACCACACTAGACCGAAGATCATTAAAAACATTGAATTGAACACCCACTAGCTTCTTTGATAGGAAATCCAATGCCCCTGATTACTCTGCGCAATTTGCACCTCAGCTTTGGCGATGCGCCACTCCTGGATAGTGTTAACCTCAGTATCGAAAAGGGAGAGCGTATCTCTTTGCTGGGGCGTAATGGAGCGGGCAAATCGACCCTGATGAAAGTGATTATGGGTGAGTTAATGGCTGATGATGGCGAGCGGGTAATCAGTCGTGGTGTGACGGTAGCCCGCTTGATTCAAGAAGTACCACAGACGGTGACTGGATCTGTCTACGATGTGGTGGCTGATGGCATTGGTGGTCTGGCGGAAAAGCTTAAAGTCTACCATCAAATCAGCCACCGCTTGGCGGAAGATAGTGATGAGGAGCTGCTTGATGCCCTGGCAAAGGCCCAGCATGAACTTGAAAGCTCGGGAGGTTGGCAGTTGGAGCAGAGAGTTGAGACGGTCATCTCTCGAACCGGACTGAATGCGGACGCTCAATTCAGTGAACTTTCCGGCGGATTGAAGCGGCGCGTCTTGTTGGCACAAGCCCTGGTTACTGAACCTGATCTGCTGCTGCTGGACGAGCCGACCAACCATCTCGATATCGAATCAATCGACTGGATGGAGACATTTCTGCTCAGTTATCCTGGTGCTATTCTATTCGTCACCCATGATCGGGCATTTTTGCGAAGGCTCGCCACGCGTATTCTGGAGCTTGATCGTGGTTGCCTGACCGACTGGCCGGGAGATTATGGGAATTTTCTACGCCGCAAAGAGGAGATGTTGAACGCAGAGAGTCTGGCCAATGAGCGGTTTGATAAAAAGCTGGCACAAGAAGAGGTCTGGATACGTCAAGGCATCAAAGCGAGACGGACGCGTAACGAAGGGCGAGTCAGAATGCTTAAGGCGATGCGTGAAGAGCTAAACAAGCGTCGTAGTCAAACTGGACAGGTTCAGATGCAACTCCAGGCAGCGGATCGGTCGGGCAAATTGGTGGTCGAGGTGGAAGGTGTTAACTACGCTTGGCAGGAGAAACCGGTGATCAAGGATTTCTCCACCACCATCATGCGTGGTGATCGAGTCGGCATCATTGGCCCCAATGGTTCTGGTAAGACAACGCTATTGAATCTATTGCTGGGTCGCTTGCAACCCAATAAGGGGCGGATTAAATTGGGAACAAACCTCCAGGTGGCCTACTTTGATCAACTGCGCAGCCAGCTCAATGAAAATCTCTCAGTACAAGAGAATGTTGGCGGCGGTAGTGACAAGGTAGACGTTGCTGGTAAAAGCAAGCACATTATCTCCTACCTACAGGACTTTCTTTTTACTCCAGAGCGGGCTAGGGCACCAGTGCATGCCCTCTCTGGTGGCGAGCGCAATCGTTTGTTATTGGCCAAGTTATTTACTAAACCTGCCAATGTCCTGGTGCTTGATGAGCCCACCAATGATCTTGACATCGAGACGCTAGAGTTGCTGGAAGAGCTACTGGTCAGCTATCAGGGAACCCTGTTGCTGGTCAGTCATGATCGGGAATTTCTCGATCATTCAGTGACCAGTTGCCTGGTTTTTGGGACAGGTGGAGAGATCGAAGAATCCATAGGTGGATATACTGATTGGGAGCGGAAGCGTAAGGAGACACACCAGGCAGAACAGAAGAACACCCAGGCAAAGGTTAAGTCTCGGCCAGCCACGCCGAAAAAGGGAGTAAGAAAGCTGAGTTATAAAGACCAGCGGGAACTCGATAAGCTACCGCAGTTAATTGAGCAGCTGGAGCAGATATCGGCAGATTTACAGACACAATTGAGTGCCCCTGATCTCTACCAGACAGCAAGCGGTGAAAAGGTCAGTGAGCTACAACAACAGATGTCAGAAATGGAACAAAACCTGGAGCAGGCCTATGCACGCTGGGAAGAACTTGAGAGCCTTAAAGAGCCCCTCTGAGCGACGCCTGAATGGCACCACAGAGATAATGTTGGCAGTAGTGGTGTTTATGGTGAGCAGTTTAATCCAGAATGATGTCTGGGCTGGTGGTAGTTGTGTGATTGCTAAACGTTTAGGGGATTCACTGGCTATAGAGTGGGTGGCTTCATCCAAAGTGAGTGCTGAAACAGCTTTGCTCCAAGCGAAACAGCAGCTTCTTGAACAGGGCTACCGGAAAAAGGGGCAGGATGTACATGCACAAGCTAGCAGCGATTTGACTCACGCCTACTTGGTTATCGTAAAAACTGTCTATACCACAACCCTTGGCAAATCCCGCACCAGCTACGGTTGCGGATTCAGTGCTCGCACCGCAACAGAAGCGGAGCAGGCAGCACTCTATAATCTAAGAAATTACTCTTGGGGATGGCAACCTGAGTTTGGCTATGAGGTGCTAAAGAGAGTGCGCTACTAAGTGGGGTTTTTCGCATGAATGGCACGACGGTTAAGAGGGAAATGGTTCCAGACAGGGGCGCGAGATCGGTCATGGAAAGGAAGCCAAGCGAAGATGGGAGACCATTGGGCAGCGAAGCTGTGAGCCATAAGCCGAAAGGCAACTCTTTTTGAACCTAAAAAAATCAGTTGACCGCTCCATTCTAATAACAGGTATCTGATTTTGAAGAAAATTGCTTCGATGGTTATGGTCACCTACTGGGTGAATCACGCTACAACGTGAATAGCACGCTTCGCATCAACAACAGCTTGCAGTGATTCTCGAACATCTGATTTTGAACCTAAAACCACGAATACCAATTATCGAGCTGGGCGCGTTATCCGTTAATCATTCCAAGTGTACGCGGTAACCAAAGCGATAATGTCGGCCAATATGTCACCAAAAGGAGAAAACTCAACATGGTTAACAGCCAGGGCCAGACGGCAACGGACATTTCCGTCATGCCTAACCGGCTAATACTGCTGGCTACATACAAATTGAGGCCGACAGGTGGGGTAATCAAGCCGATCTCCATATTAACTGTAATCATCACGCCAAAATGAATAGGGTTGATGCCTAATGAGATGGCAATAGGGAAAAGAATAGGTGCTGTTATTAAAATGATTGATGAAGGCTCCATAAAGTTCCCCATCATTAATAACAATAAATTGACTGCCATTAGGAACCCTATCGTACCTAAGCCACTAGAGATCAACCAGTTGGCAATTGCCTGTGGAATATTCTCGTGAGTGAGCAAAAAAGAGAATAAAACCGCATTGGTGATGATATAGAGCAACATGGCGCTCATATTGGCTGAAGCTAATAAAACCTTAGGGGTCTCTCTCATTCTGAGGTTCTTATATACAAAAACGACAATAATGAAGGCATAGACGGCACTCATAGCTGCCGCTTCTGTTGGTGTAAAAACCCCGCTGTAGATACCGCCCATTACCACCACAATCAATAGCAGTCCCCAAGATGCTTCTTTAAATGCTATGAAGCGCTCACCCCAAGTGGCTCGTTGTTCTCGCGGATAGCCTTTATTACGTGCTCGATACCAGGTTACGCCAAGCAGCATCGTAGCAAGTAGTACTCCAGGAATAACACCGGCCATGAATAAAGCGCCAATGGAGCTGTTGGTCGAAACGCCATACATCACCATCACAATGGATGGTGGCACCAATATACCCAGCCC
This sequence comes from Candidatus Thiodiazotropha sp., assembly GCA_037382065.1. Taxonomy (GTDB): domain Bacteria; phylum Pseudomonadota; class Gammaproteobacteria; order Chromatiales; family Chromatiaceae; genus Thiodiazotropha. The sequence goes on from JARRQF010000307.1 coordinate 3,744, forward strand.
CCCCGAACTAGCGATGACTCCAGCGCCAAACTGAGGTGGGTAACCCGCTTTGACCATCGCGGGTAATAAAATTGAGCCAATAGCGACAACAGTGGCTGGACTAGAGCCTGATACAGCCGCAAATAAGGCACAGGCAATGACCGCGCCAAGCGCTATTCCGCCATGCCAATGTCCCACCATTGAGGTTGCAAAGCGGATCATACGCTTGGCAACGCCACCATGGGTTAAAAAATTACCGGCCAGGATAAAGAAAGGGATGGCCATAATTTCAAACTTTTCTATACCAGTAAATAATTTAAGTGCCACAGCTTCAATAGGCACTTGAGTCATGGTGTAGAGAAAAACCAAAACGGTCAGCCCCAGAGATATAGAGATAGGTGTGCCGGTAAGTACCAAAACAATAAGAAGAATAAATATAAGGGAAGCGCTCATTGCTGCCGTTCCATGATTTCTTGGGATGATAACGCGTTAACTTCCGATGGTACGTGCTCATGATGCGGCAGTTCACCAGAGTAGATAAACCTCCAGTTAACTTGTAGAAAACGAAAGCACATTAGAGAGGAACCGAGTGGAACAGCCAAATAGACAATCCAAGTTGGCCACTCAAGATCAGGGGTAATCGTACCTTCAGGAACATCACCGATATCCTGTCCTGTCCAGTTAAGCCAAGCATAATGCGCACCATTTTCCCAAATGAAATATGCGCCGAGGAAGGCAACGATGCCAGTAAAAAAGGCACCAGCCAAAAGACCGAAAATAATAAAAAAACGACGTTTCTTTTCATTAAGCCGATTGATCAATAAATCGACGCCAACATGTATACCCGTTCGTACACCATAAGCAGCGCCAAATTTTGCCATCCATACAAACATGATAATGGTAAGTTCTTGAGACCAAGAAAAATCCAGTGTGATAATCCAATCTTGAAAGGCGCCAGACGGGAGCCATTGGGTACTTGCAAGATAACGATGTACCACCGCCAAAAATGTGATCAAAGTGGCTCCCATCATTAAGAGGGTAATAATCAATTCTTCTAGGGCGTCCAGGATGCGCATCAATGTCGAGTCAATCCTTTGTATTGGCTAAAGGCTGATGAAAGCGTGCTCTACACGGATAGGACTCACTGACCAATAGACAGAATGCTGCGATTGATCAGTGAGTTGTAGCGATTATCCTAAATAGTGGATGGGTCGAAACCAGTTGCCTGATAGACCTGCTTTATTAGGTCTTTACCAACACGATCCCCCATCTCCTCGTGCACTTTAATCAATGCTTTTTTCATAGCTTGTTGTTCTTCTGCATTGGGTACAAATACTTCGCATTTACCAGATTTACGAACAGATTCAAGGTCTTGCTCATTCTTCTCTTTAGCGATTTTATTGCCGTACTCGGTCGATTCTTTAATCGCCTGCTCCAACTGGCTGCGCACTTCATCAGGCAGAGAGTCCCAGAATTTCTTGTTAGTTATCAAGGCATAACCTAAGTAGCCATGATTCGATACCCTAACGTATTTTTGCACCTCGTACATTTTTTTGGTGTAGAGATTGGATGGTGGATTCTCAGTACCATCCACAACGCCGGTCTGCAGTGCCTGGTAAACCTCGGAAAAGGCCATGACTTGTGGTAGAGCACCGAGTGCACGCATCTGTGCGTCTAGTATCTTAGACGATTGGATGCGCATTTTTTGGCCTTTAAATTCATCAACGCTACTAATTGGCTTGTTAGAGCTGAATACCTTAAAACCATTATCCCAATAGGACAGACCTTTGATGCCCTTGGGGCTTAGACGTTCTAGTAACCCTCTGCCTACTGATCCCTGAGTGACTTTATGCAGATCATCATAACTATTGAATATATAGGGCAAGTCAAAAACTTCGAACCCTTTTACGCCAAGCGGCCCGAATTTAGCAAGCGATGGTGCTAACATCTGGATCGCACCGATCTGTAATGCTTCAATTCCTTCCTTATCGTTGTACAAGGTGCTATTTGGATATATCTCAACCTTTACTTGATTATGGGTTAATTCTTCAGCTCTCTTCTTGAAATACTCCGCCGCTTTACCCTTTGGCGTATCTACAGCAACTACATGGCTGAATCTGATAACAATGGGCTCAGCCATTATGTTAACCGAAATGAGGGTAGCAGCAATGCCAATTAATAGAAGCTTTACTTTCACGCTTTATTCTCCTTAAGACACAAATTTCCAGTTTATTTTTTAGGTATTCAGAAAAAATACCGTATAAACGATTAAGCAGTAAATTGAACGGTATTTGTTTGATGGTATACCAGGCATGGCATTCAATATTATTTTTAACATAAACACGACTTATAGATCGTGCGATGAGAATACATCCCATTATGTTTAAAGTCTAGGCTATATCAAATAATACAAAAAATGACATTTTTCACTTTTGTTTGTAGAGTTGCTCTAATGTATTAAGTATGACAATCTCTATAACCACGCTATGCGGATCCCTCCTTCAGTCGTGCAGATGAGGTTATCGCATTCACTTGGTGTCAGTACTAGAATTTTGGAGATTACCATTCAGTAATAAAGAGGGACGGTTTGCCAAATATTAGGATTAAGGGTTAAGAGAAATTCACATCACTATATTTTGGGTAGTATTTTACATATAGTATGACACGTGATTGTTACTCTAGGAATAGATGCCCGAGAATGATCAAGGAACTGATATGTTTAAAAAAATCTTGTTTGCGATGTTTCTTGTTATATCGCTACCTATGGCGAGTCTGTGGTACTTCAGTAGCTATAAAATACAAAACGAGATCGCACTAAAAGTCAATGATGATCTTGCTCGAACTTCTGAAATAGTAGCCACCAAGATTGATGATTGGAGCGATATGAATCTAAGGTTATTAAATGAACATAGTAATTTATCGCAGATAAAATCTGGGGTCGAGGCACAACAGAGACCTATTCTCCAATCCATTGTTAAAAGTTATGAATGGTTATATCTGGCCTATGTTATCGGTAGTGATGGCTACAAAACCGCAAGAAGTGATGATGAGCCAATCAGAAAGCTTAATGGTGAAAAGGCGCACTTTCGTGGTGATCGATCCTATTTTAAACAGATCGTCAATGGGGCTACCATTGGTGAACAGCTCGTTTTGAGTCGAACTCTAAATAAACCAGCTTTTATTCTCTGTAAAGCAATAAAACAGGGTAATAAAGTTCCTTATGATGGGATTGGCGCCTTATGTATCGGTAGCACTGTTAGTCAGTTATCTGATTTAGTCGTTAATACAAAGATCGGAAAAACGGGCTACGCAGTTCTTTTCGATAGTACAAATAAAGTTATTGCGCATGGTGGTGGAAAGGTATTAGAAGGACAGTTGCAAGATTTTAGCGATAGCGAAATGATAAAATCAGCTCGGCTTAATAATCAGTTTATGTATCGTGAAAATGAGAAGGATATGATTGGTTACATGAAGCCCGCAGGGAGGGGATGGAAGCTGATTGTGACTCAGGAATATGATGATGCCTATTCCTCACATATAGAAAGCAATAGAGAGTTACTACTATTTTTAACAACGAACATTAGGTAATTAAAAACCATGGAATCATCACTACTTTCATTTCCAGATATTATCGACGAACTTCGTTACTTAGGTCGCTCTAAGGTCACTGGCTCACTATTTATCGTTAGTGACGAAAAACATTATGCAACAGTTGGCTTCGAAAATGGGCGAATTATCTCACTTCAGTACCGCTTGAGTTTTGGTGAGAGTGCAATACCTATGCTTGCTAAAATTAACCATGGTTCATGTCGCTTTCAAAATACATCTAACTTTATACGTAAGACAAACTTCAATGATAATGAAGAAGTATTTCAAAAAATCATGGAGGCACGTAATGATGGCAAAAATAAAGAAGTGGAGTCTATCGATATTCCTAATATGCTAGCAGAACAAATTATTGGGGATAATGCTAGAAAAGGACAAGCGCTCTATCTATCATCGCAACAAAAAATTGACATAGAAGATGTTTTGATTGAAGAGCTGGGGCCGATTGGAGCGATCGTCATGGATTCTTTGGTTATGTGCCACGACTTAGGTAGTATGCTTAATATTATTCGAGAAGAGGTTGAACAAACTGATGTAGCAAGAGAGGTTATTCACCATATTCTCGATATATTAACTCAAGATTCCGAGGTCAAAGTCGGTAATGCATCATAGCTATTTAACAAACCTTGCGGAATTCTCCATCCATAACTTGTTTGGATGGAGATGGATAGCAAAGCCAACGAAGTTGGCTAATCTTTTGGGCGTCCCTGATTCTGAATATAATCACGTAAAATCTCTAGCGGTGCTCCACCTGCTGAAATAAACAATAAGCCCGAGACCACAACACAGGTTTCCAGTAAAACTTTTTCAGGTGTGTGGAATATTGCTTTCTGATCAACCGACTGGAAACGGTTTTCAGGTTGTTGACTAATTTACTTGG
>JARRQF010000308.1:0-6880 GCA_037382065.1 Candidatus Thiodiazotropha sp.
CTGCACCACCACAAGCGCACTCTTCACGTTGTCCAACTGATCTTTTTAGGTTGAAAAGGGCGAGCCATTCCCTGCGCATTGCGCCTTGTCTCCTGGCCTGAGCAGGCTTCTATCATCGTTAATTTGTATGAAGCACCACACTAGGTAGAGGTGCTGTCTGGGGGGGACACAGGCCTTCTGGATTGTTGCCGTTTTTTCCATTTCTCAATAGCCCGCCAGCGCCAGATCAAGAGCATCAGGCTGTAACCGAGCAGGCCTGAAATCATGGCGAAAACCATACAACCCACGATCAGAGGAAGCCATATCGATTCGATGCCGCCATGTTGCAGCCAGGCAAAGCTAAACTCAACTGGTTCTATCTCTGCAGGTTGACCGATGATCCAGGCACCAAGCAGGTAGGCGAATAGGAAAATGGGGGGGATGGTGATCGGATTGGTTATCCATACAAGGCAGACCGAAAGAGGGAGGTTGACCCGGAATAGAATCGCTGCACCAGCGGCGAAAATCATCTGGAAGGGGAGTGGTATAAAAGCCATGAATAGTCCTACGGCAAATGCACCGGAGGCTGAATGACGGTTCAGGTGCCATAGGTTGGCATCGTGTAATAGAGTGCCAAAGAGTTGCAAATGCTTATGGTTTCGCAACACATCATAGTCAGGAAGAAGGCGCTTGATAAGTCGTTTAGGCATGTGCTGTACAAAAAAATACTAAAAGTTAATCATTGGCATGGCCTGGAGCCTGAGCTGATATGGTACAGCAATAGGAGGCATGATATGTATCAAATTCAGTGGCTTACTTGCCAAGTTAATGTCCCTCTCATTGTATTTATAAGCTTAATCATTGTTTAACTGAGTTTAAGTATACCTGAAGGAAGCAGGTTATTTGGAGACAAGGAGAAGTTATGAACGGAATTCTTATCTGTTTTGTCACGGGAGTAACACTTTTTCATTTTGTGGGAGAGCTGCCTGGAGTGAGTTGGCTCTCTCTGATACTGGTCTTTCCCTTTTTCTGGCACAAGGCCTGGTTACGCCCCTGGATGGCCCTACTCATGGGTGGTGGGTGGAGTCTTTTGTATGCCAGCCTGGTATTACAGCAACAATTGCCAGCGTCGCTTGAGAACAGTGATCTGATTTTAGAGGGAGTAGTCGATTCTCTACCTGTGAGACGGGGAAACCTGGCGAGTTTTCAGATGCGGGTGATCTCTCTCAAGGATGAGCGAGAAAATCCTGTTGAGCTAACCCGTGTCCAACTCAGTTGGTATGGTGCCAATAAACCCCTTGGTGTTGGAGATGGCTGGCGACTGAAAGTCAGGTTAAAACGTCCCAGGGGATTGCAGAATCCAGTGGGATTTGATTTGCAGCGTAGGCTGTTTATCCAGGAAATAGGAGCCAAGGGATATGTCAGAGCTGGGTCTGTTAATCAACCAATTGAAATAGATGCGGGCTCCTACCGAGTGGACCGAATACGCCAATGGATTGCAACACAAATTGATCAACACACAGCTCAGCCTATCGCCGCCGCTTTACTTAAGGCGCTGGCGGTGGGGGATAAAAGGGGCATAGACCTCGCTGCATGGCAGGTTTTTTCACAGACAGGCACCAATCATTTGATGGCAATATCGGGTCTACATGTGGGCATTGTCGCTGGCTGGTTATGGTATGTCGGTTCCTGGCTTTGGCGGCGTAGCGAACGACTCTGCTTGAGGATACCGGCACTCAAGGCTGGCGCTATTCTAGCCCTGATCGGGGCTCTGGTTTATGCCGCCCTGGCAGGCTTTTCACTTCCCACCCAGCGTGCTTTGTTAATGCTCTCAGTCTCTTTGGGAGCGGTGATTTTTGGGTACCAGGTGCAATTTGGCCGCAGTCTATTATTAGCCCTGTTTTTAGTTGTTCTGCTAGATCCTTTTGCACCACTGCGTTTAGGCTTCTGGCTCTCTTTTGCCGCTGTGGCTGTGATTTTATGGAGTGTTGGGGGGCGAATTGCGCCATGGCGAGGTTGGCGTCAGGGCGTCCGGGTACAGGGTTATGTCACTCTTGGATTGTTGCCAGTTCTTTATCATCTGTTTGGACAGGCATCACTAATCTCACCGCTGGTTAACTTGATTATGATCCCCTGGTTTAGTCTTGTCTTGGTGCCCATACTGCTGCTTGGTCTGCCGACTCTGCTTATTCCTGTATTGGCCGATGCTTGGTTTATGCTACTGGGTACCCTGGCTGAGGGTACTTATCAGGCTCTTGAATGGTTTTCCTCCCTACCATTCGCTATGATTTATCTACCTGACAGCGGGGAGTGGCTTTGGTTTGTCGCGATGTTGGGTGGGATGTTGATACTCGCACCTGGCGGTATGCCAGGGCGGCTAATCGGAGTCTGGCTTTATTTGCCAGTATGGTTGGTGATGCCCGAACGTCCCCAAGAGGGTGGGGTGAGATTGACGCTCCTGGATGTTGGGCAAGGATTAGCCTGTGTGGTTGAGACTCATAGGCACCTGTTGATCTATGATACCGGCCCAGGGAATGGTTTTGCTTATCGTGTCGCCGATTCTACCCTCATCCCCTATCTACACTCACAGGGGCATCAGCGAGTTGATCGCTTAGTGGTGAGTAATGGGGACCAGGATCATGCGGGGGGAGTTGCTTCACTACAGGAGGCATTTCCCATTACAGACTTTCTTAGCGGTGAGCCTGAGAAATTTGACCGGGCCAGGGGCTGTCAAGCTGGTGAGAGCTGGTCATGGGGTAGCATCACCTTTAAGGTATTGCATCCTGCTCATGAGGAGAGCTATAAGAAAGCCAATAATCGCTCCTGTGTCTTGCAGATCGATACCGGAGATTGGAAAATCCTCCTAACAGGTGATATTGAAAAAGAGGCCGAAATGAGATTATTGCAACGATATCCGACGGGCTTAGCGTCACAACTCTTGGTCGCACCACACCACGGCTCTAATAGCTCGTCTTCTAAAGATTTCGTCACGGCAGTCGATCCTGATTGGGTACTTTTTTCTACAGGCTATAAAAATAGTTATGGTTTTCCGAAGGAGGAGGTGATTAGGCGTTGGCTGTCGCATGGCTCACAAATCCTGAACACAGCCCAGACAGGTGCCATACAGTTTCGCATCACACCGGGACAAACCACTTTGAAACCGAAACTCTATCGTGAGATTAATAGCCATTATTGGAGTGATAATTCACTTTAGGAATGGTAGGTTATCCTAAGATCTGGATAGTAAATGACATAACCTTTCACCTGAAAGCTCGGATTCGAGTATCATGCTTTAGTTTGATGGTTATGCTTCTAACCTAAAATCGGTAGTTGGCTGTTAAGTTCAACTGTGAAAGTTCTAGGTTGATATATACAAAAGGAAACAGATAAGTGTTTGAATTGGTAAAATCGGGTGGTTTGCTGATGCTGCCCATCATCGCCTGCTCTATCGTTGCGCTGGGTATTGTGATTGAACGGCTATGGACGCTTCGAAGCAAAAAAGTAATGCCCAATTACTTGATGAAGCAGATTCTGCAGCTGCATAATGATAAAAAACTCAACCTTGCGGATTTGAGTAAGCTTAAAACCAGCTCTCCATTGGGCAGGATTTTGGCTGCTGGGCTGATTAATAGGGAGCATGATAAGGATGTTATGAAAGAGTCTATCGAAGAGGTAGGGCGTCAGGTGGTCCATGATTTGGAGCGCAATCTCAATACCCTTGGTACCATCGCCTCAATATCACCGCTACTTGGGTTGTTAGGTACTGTGATCGGAATGATCAAGGTTTTCAGTGTGATCGTGACGGCAGGTGTGGGTGATCCTGGTGTCCTTGCTGGTGGGATATCAGAAGCGCTGATCACTACTGCGGCGGGTCTTTCAGTGGCGATCCCAAGTCTGATGTTCCATCGATATTTCACCGGTTCAATAGATAGGCTGGTCATGGGTATGGAAGAACAGGCACTGAAGCTTGTGGAGATCATTCATGGGGAAAGAGAGCTGAAATGAATCTCAGGCCAAAGCCAAGTAAATCCCCAGAGGTAGATGTCACACCACTTATTGATGTGGTTTTTCTTCTTTTGATTTTCTTTATGGTCTCTACAACCTTTGAGCATGAGAGTCAAATCCTGATCGAGCTTCCAGAGGCTACAGGCGAGGAGGTTCATCATAAAACAAAGGAACTGGATATCACGATCAATATGGGCGGTACCTTTTATGTAAACCAGCAAGAGGTGGTCAATACTGATATAGATACCCTTAAGTTAGCGATTAGAAAAGAGATTGGCGATCAATATAATTTCCCTGTCATTATCAACGCAGATGCCCGCACTCCTTATCAATCAGTGATGACGGCCATGGATGCTGTAAGTCAGTTAGGCTTGACGAAAATGACCTTCTCAGCACATCAGCCAGCTTCAGAGTGAGGCTCTGTTTCCATTGAACCGAATCGAAGCTTCCTGGTATGGGGAGCGGTATGCGTTGAGCGTTTTTTTACTGCCGCTAACGGGGCTTTTTTGTGCTGTGACAGCATTACGGCGTCTGCTTTACCGTATAGGTTGGCTGCGAACTCATACATTGGGTGTCCCTGTTATTATTGTCGGCAATATTACAGTTGGGGGAACCGGTAAGACGCCTATGGTGGTTTGGCTAGCGGAAAAGCTTTCTGAGCAGCTGCCAAACAAGTCGGTGACGAAGCGATATTGCTGAAACGTCGCACACACTGCCCTGTCTATGCTGGGCCAGACCGCCCTTTGACGGCTAAGCGATTGTTATCTGAACATCCCTGCAACCTAATTATTTCCGATGATGGATTACAGCACTATGCACTGGATAGAAATCTTGAAATTGTGGTGATTGATGGAGCGCGTCGGTTTGGAAATGGTTATTGTCTCCCCGCAGGCCCTTTGCGTGAATCTCCCAAGCGCCTGCCACAAATGGATTTGGTGATCATTAATGGACAAGCAGGGCCTGGAGAGTATCAGATGTGTGTAAAAGGGGAGGTAGCAGTCGCGCTTAAAGGGGGGGAGGTCAAGGCGCTTACCTCTTTTGTTGGTGCAAGCCTTCATGCCATTGCTGGCATTGGTCGCCCGGAACGTTTTTTTGCAATGCTCGAGGCTGCTGGGCTTAAGCTGAAAAGGCATCCTTTTCCTGATCATCACCGCTATTGTGCCGATGACTTAAAGCCTTTTGCCTCTCAAACGGTTCTCATGACAGAGAAAGATGGGGTAAAGTGCGAATTATTCGCCCAACCGGACCACTGGTATGTGCCTGCCACAGCGATTGTGGACCCCGGATTTGAAAAACAACTCATGGTTATGATTAAAAGGCTGACAGATGGACAGAAAACTGCTTGATATTTTGGTGTGCCCAATTTGTAAGGGTAAGCTCTTTTATGCAAAAAAGGAGCAGGAACTGATCTGCCGTAGTGATAGGCTAGCCTATCCCATCCGTGACGATATTCCTGTTATGTTAGAAGAGGAGGCAAGGGTGCTGCCCGCCGACGAAGAGATACCTGAAGGCTGATCACCATGCACTTTAAGGTCGTCATACCTGCTCGCTTTGCCTCAGTACGACTCCCCGGAAAGCCATTGATAGAGATAGCTGGTAAGCCCATGATCAGGCATGTATACGAGCGAGCAATAGAGAGTGGCGCCGATGAAGTTGTTATCGCTACCGATAGCCAAAAGATTGCGAATGCATGCGCCGACTTTTCTGCTGACGTCTGTATGACATCAGAGAGTCATCGCAGTGGCTCCGATCGAATAGCTGAGGTTGTTAAGAAACGAAACTGGTGTGAAGACGTTGTGGTGGTCAATCTACAGGGCGACGAACCTAACATGCCACCAGAACTATTAACTCAAGTAGCTGGGGATATGTGTCAGCATGAAGCTGCTAGTGTGACCACGCTTTGCGCCCCCATTACTGATCGAAAAACCCTGTTTGACCCTCATGTGGTGAAAGTGGTCACTGATCTACAGGGGTATGCACTCTACTTTAGTCGTGCGCCCATTCCCTGGCACCGTGAAGAATTTCTGCATGCCGATAGTCCACTTCCAGAGAGGATGGCGTTCTTCCGGCACATCGGGCTCTATGCTTACCGGGCTGGATATCTCTCACAATTTGTTGCCTGGGAGCATGCTCCCATTGAGCAGGCTGAGTCATTGGAGCAACTGAGAGTTCTTTGGCATGGAGGAAAGATTCATGTCAGTACCGCGAAGGTTGACCCTGGTCATGGGGTTGATACCCAGGAAGATCTCTTGAACCTAAAAAAATCAGTTGACCGCTCCATTCTAATAACAGGTTTCTGATTTTAAAGAAAATAGCTTGATGGTGATGGTCACCTACTGGGTGAATCACACTACAGCATGAATGGCACGCTTGTGGCGGCACATGGTGGCGTTGCAACGCCTTGGAATAGCGGGCTATTGTGCGTCGCCGTGCGCCGTGCATGGATGCACAAGTGTCGCGGGCACAGGGATGTGCAGGAGCGACCCTTGCCCTGTACCACCACAAACGCACCCTTCACGCTGCCCAACTGATCTTTTTAGGTTAAAAACATCATCTCAGGAAATCCAATATTTAGATAGATTTTAATGGCTTGCAGGAATGTATCATTCAAAGCCACCAATATTTTTATTCTAATAAGCTACAAATAGCATCCGATGACAAAATAAACTACTAAACAGTGGCAACTTATGTCTGCTAGTTGATTAGTGAGGTACTGGTAAGATTATTGTAATAAAGAAAAGGCAAAATGCTTAGTCTGGATAAACGTATCTACCCAGAACTAGTGTGGTGCTTCATACAAATTGACGATGATAGAAGCCTGCTCAGGCCAGGAGACAAGGCGCAATGCGCAGGGAATGGCTCGCCCTTTTCAAGCATTGCAACGCAGTATCCTGGC
>JARRQF010000309.1:0-4634 GCA_037382065.1 Candidatus Thiodiazotropha sp.
GTGGATGGTCTTATAGCGCGTGGCGTTCCTATTTCAGGCGTCGGTTTTCAAATGCATGTTCTTTCAAGCTGGCCAAGTATCAATACCATAGAAAGCGTCATGCGGGCAGTTGCCGACCGTGGGCTAAAAGTCAAGATTTCCGAACTCGATGTACGCGTCAACAATCAATACGACCCATCAGCGCCTGTTTATCATAGTCTCACCGCAGAAGCGGCAGCCATACAGAAAGCGCGCTATCAACAGATAGTCACCGCCTACAAACGAGCCGTGCCTCCTGCTCAGCGTGCCGGGATTACCGTGTGGGGGGTATGGGACGACAACAGTTGGCTGAATACGCCGGAACATCCGGATTGGCCGCTACTGTTTGATGGGAACTTCAACGCCAAACCGGCATTGCAGGGCTTTGCTGATGGTCTGAGGTGAGGCTAGCGTCACATGCTATCCAGACACCCATGTTTACATTTCGTTAGTGTGGGTGTCCGGATAGATTAGGTGTCCGGGTAGATTATTTATCCGTATGCCGTGTTTGCCTTTTCTCGAAAACTCAACAATACAAACAGCTGAGTGATCCTTATTGCAGGTAACTATATTCTCACACTTGTGTTTGATGCTATGGATCATACCTGAAAAACGAATCACATGGATTTATCTTTCTCTAAGTTAATCCTAAATCGTCAGTGATCTGAAGATCATTCTCGTCACAATAAAGTTCGATATGATTGGCTTTGCTATCAAGAATGGCCATTTTGCTGCAGAGATTTGTGGGAACTTCTTGGTGGTTCACTCATTGGTTAAGAGAGATAATATGTATTTCATCATGTAGAATTTGAGTCTTCTTTGGGCCTATATAAACAAAAGCCCTGATGTTTTCTCGACTTGGGTGATATTGTTTACGGATTTGGGTAAGTCGATAATTTTGTGTGGCTTATTGTTGTAGTCACCAAATACTATTGGTCCATCACTATTCTTCTCGTAAACATAGTATCCAGATTTTCCGAGATATATTCCAAAGCTGTCCATATTGATCGGATCGTACGTGTCCATTTCGACAGGCTTCTCTCTGAGGATGCTTTCATATTTTGACCAGCTTCTCCTTTATCAAAGCTGATATGCAAGCGTCTTGAGTCATCAACTAATAGTATGCCCAACTTCCCAAAGGCTGAGGCGCTGTTGATCGGGGTGGCGTTTTTAACTTAAAAAAATCAGTTGACCGCACCATTCTAATAGCAGGTGTTTGATTATGATGAAAATCGCTTCGATGGTTATGGTCACCTACTGGGTGAATCACGCTACAGCGTGAATTGCACGCTTGCACACCACAAGCGCACCCTTCACGCTGTCCAACTGATCTTTTTAGGTTTAAGGGTGTGCCAGCGAATGCTCCATTAGGATGCAGATATTACCACTGTGTGTTGCTGTATTTCTGTTTGGCAATAAACATACGTAACGTAGAGATTTCGTTATCTGTAAGGGTTGTGTTAAATGCTTCTAAGAGTTCTTTGTTTATGAGTGAGTTGAGTAGGTCATGGCGGCGCTCAGTTAAGTAAGTGAGAAGCTCGAGCATATTGTCTAGCGTAAAGGCATTGTATGTGTTGTCAGGCTTGTCAGAGAGGCGCTCTATTTCAATTAATCCGATATTCGTCGCCCTTCCGGGCTCAATCTTGAAATTAAAATTTACTGGTTAAAAGAAAAATTGGATTGAAGCACTACGATGCTTCGGTTGTATTCTAAGCTGCGCAGAAAATGATCCCTCATTAGTTTGAATATCCAGTAAATTGCCTGCTAATTGTTTTAGTTTGGTCGTCCAGTTAATTGACAGAAATGAATAGTCAAATGAATCGACTGCAAAGAAAAAAGTGACAAAGTTTTCAGAAACGCAGAAGTCTGCAAGATTTGTCGCCGCCTTGTTTGTCCCGCTGATATATTCGCTTTGTATTAGGAAATAAATTCTTCAAACGTTCAGATTGCTTCACAGATTTTACCATCAGTAAGCTCTATCGAACGTCGATGAATTGCAACGATACTACCGAAAGAGTAGAACAGGGTAAGTCGCGGGCGGAAAGCAAAAGCGATTGAGAAGTAGCGAAGAAAAATATAGCGAACAAAAAGTCTACCTTGCTGACACTGGTGGCTCAATTTGGTCGGCATCGGTGATAAAGAAACAGGGAGTATTTCCGTGAATTTGAAGAATACTAATTGGCGAAAGGATCGGCTTGCATTGGCCTGTGCAATTGCTTCACTCGGCGCAATGGGCACTTCCCCAACGGCCCATGCCTACAGTAGTGATCTCAGAGGGTGGCGTTCGACATATCCAAGCTCGGGCGTGGCCGACAATCTTTCGGATCCATGCAAGCTGTGTCATGGCGCTGAGCGTAACCAGCTCAATGGCTATGGGTGGGATTACATAAATAACACTGACTTCAGTGCGATCGAGTCCCTGAACTCCGACAACGATCCGAGCGGGACGAGCAACCTGGACGAAATTAACGGCAACTCACAACCCGGATGGACAGAAGGGCCGAATAACAGCATCAAGACCACCAATGGTAGCTCGGTGACGATCGACATGGACCCGCCGCAAATCACTGCCGGTACAATCGATCCGACTGCAAGCAACCAACCCCCGGTAGCCGACATCGGAGGGCCCTACAGTGGTACGGTAAATACCGGCATCGAATTTGATGCCTCTGCATCTTCAGATTCCGATGGCAGTATCGCTAGTTACGGTTGGGATTTCGGGGATGGCAGCAGTGCCACAGGCGCCAAGGTCAGCCATACCTATGCCAGCACCGGCACTTACAAAGTGACCCTGGGTGTTACCGATGATGGAGGGGAGAGCGCAACCGACAGTGCAGATGTCACGATCGGAGAAGGCAACCAGGCGCCGGTTGCGGATGCCAAAGGGCCATATATGAGTGTTGCGGGTGAGGAGATCGTTTTCGACGGAAGTTCGTCGTCCGATGCGGATGGGTCGATTGCCAGCTATGAGTGGTCCTTCGGTGATGGCAGCAGCGCCATGGGCGAAAACCCGACCCATACCTACACACAGAAAGGAACCTACAACGTCACTCTGACCGTCACTGACAATGACGGAGCGATGGATTCCGACGAAACAACAGTGAGTGTCGATCCGGGCAACCAGCCACCGGTGGCGGACACTGCCGGGCCTTACAACGCGAATGAGAATGAAGAGATCGTTTTTGACGCTACCGGCTCCAGCGATCCCGATGGCACGATCGCAAGTTACGAGTGGGATTTTGGTGACGGCATGTCGGGTAAAGGCGCCACGCCGATCCATACCTATACACAGGAAGGCACCTACAACGTCACCCTGACCGTTACCGATGATGGTGGTCTGATAAGCAGCAGCATGACGACAGCAAAAATCGGAGCCATGACACAGCAGGCGCCCCTGGCGGTTATCGATGGCCCCTCTGTCGGAGCCGTCAATATGGCGATGGTGTTCAAAAGCGACGGTAGTAATGATCCCGATGGAAGGATAGAGAGCTATCACTGGACATTCGGGGATGGCGACGAGGCGGACGTCGCGAACGTCGAGCACATCTATGACGAGGAAGGAAACTACACCGTCACGCTTACGGTTACCGACAATGACGGCATCATGGGGACATCCAACACGACAGTGTCAATCGGCATGGGTAATCTGCCGCCGAAAGCCGATGCCCACGGACCGCATAGCGCAAAAGAGTCAATGCAAATACAGTTTGACGGCAGCGGTTCGGAGGATCCAGATGGCAGTATCGTTGAGTACGAATGGAATTTTGGTGACGGCAATAGTTCGAATGAACAAAAACCGCTGCACAGCTACGTCAAGGCGGGTACCTACAACGTCACCCTAACAGTCCATGATGACAGCGGTGCGATGGATTCGGTTTCAACGACAGTCACCATCACCGCTAAGGATGATGGAAGCAATTCGGGTGGCGATGCAGACATAAGCGCAACGGCCGAGCTAAGCAAACTGTTTGGTTGGGGTAGAGGCTTTATCGGATTGGGTCAGGTCGTCAACGAGGGTACCTCGCCCATAGGCACCTGGCGCATCACTTTCGATTCGGATATCGACATAAGGCGTGTCATAAATGCACGGATCGTTTCGCATACCGGTACGACCTATGTGATCCAGGCAAAGAGATGGTGGTTCTCTCTGGATCCGGGAGAAAAGGCGCAGTTTGCCTTTTTCGGCAGCCCCGCCGATAGCGAACTGCCCACGGAGATCGACGTGAGTGACGCGGCAACCTCCGACTCAGATGAGGTGGGACCGATCTCCACAGAGATTGCGATGCACAGGGTCGAGGAGTGGGAGACCGGCTTTCTGGGTGTGACCAGCATACGCAACACAGGTTCGAGCCTGATCAAGGGATGGACATTGGAATTCGATGCCGATTTTGAGATCGAGAAGATCTGGAATGCACGGATTGTCTCCCATAGCGCAAACCACTATGTCGTGGAGAGTGCGGAAATGAGCAGTTGGGTCATGCCCGGACGACGTACGGGATTTGGCTTTGTTGCCTCGCCTGCAGGATCGGCTCTTCCGACCGAGTTTTTGTTGAAGGACTCCGACATCGATCCGATTCCAGCGCCTGAGCCTGAGCCTGGTCCTGAGCCCACGCCCA
>JARRQF010000310.1:0-4616 GCA_037382065.1 Candidatus Thiodiazotropha sp.
GGGGCATTTTAAGAAACGATTTGTAAAAAACAGCGGTGCCGATACCCCAGATACCATTGATCATGAAGGCGGTCAGTAATAGCTGCCAATGCCAGCCACCGCCCAAGGGGTGGCCTTTCAGGGGGGCGACGATCAGTATCAATGGAGGGGCCGTATCTTTATTCTTGATAAATGCTTTTAATAATTTGTCAAGAATAAAGATACGACCCCAATGGTACACAGGGGTATGTGGTAGCATTGCGCACATCACCAGGAAAGCCAGGATAAACATCATCCAGAATAATAACGCCCAAACCCATGCCGTAGCAACTGCGGCCTTGACGAGCAACGATGCG
This sequence comes from Candidatus Thiodiazotropha sp., assembly GCA_037382065.1. GTDB lineage: Bacteria > Pseudomonadota > Gammaproteobacteria > Chromatiales > Chromatiaceae > Thiodiazotropha. Next base: position 336 of record JARRQF010000310.1, read on the forward strand.
GTTTATTCCTATATCACGGCTATGTTGAAACATTTTTCACTCCTGGTCGAAGTTTAAATCAGTCTATCAGCCCCAAAAGGCGCGGGAGGAACAATGACAGTTCCGGAACATAGGTCGTAATCAAACAAACAGGCAAAGCAACCATGGACATCAATTTCACGGCTGTGCCCACAGTCTCATGGATTTCACACTCACCGATCCGGCAGGCCATATACAAAATTGGCGCCGTGGGTGGACTGTTTGCACCTATGACGACGCTAGTGCCTACAATCGCTGCAAAATGAACCGGGTGAACGCCATTTGCCTGCATAACTGGTAAGAGCAGTGGTGATATGATAACGGTTACGCTCAAATCATCGACGATCATACCCGCGATGATTAGGAAAACATTCACTACTAGAAGTATCCAAATGGGATCTTTGAATGTTTCTATCATGAATCGGGTGATTTCCTGCGGCACCCGCTCCATACTGAAAATACGTCCAACGACCAGTGAAAATAGCAGGATAATGAGGATGACCCCCGTCGTTTCCGCAGCAGCGATAACACTACTATAAATAATTTTGGGTTTCATGCCTCCGTAAATGAAAAAACCAACTATGAAAGCACACACCGCAGATACCGCCGCAGCTTCGGTAGGAGTAAATATACCGCCGTATATACCGCCCAGGATGATAACGGGCAGCGACATGGCTGGCAGCGCCCTGCGGGTGGAACGCCCTACGGGTGGCATCTTGTGTGGTTCCGAGTTCGTATCAATATAGTTGGCCTGAGCCCCCTGCTTGCGAAACATGATCGCATTGGCGATGCAGAGCCCAATGATCAAAAGAATTCCAGGACCGATGGTAGCCGCGAAACAGGCCGCAACGGACTGGCGGGTCACCGCGGCAAACAAAATCATCGTAATGCTGGGTGGAATCAAGATGCCCAACAATGAGGAGATGCCCAACAGCGCACTGGTATACGCCCTGGAATAGCCTCTCTCGGCCATTGGGGCGATCATTACCGATCCGATGGAGGCCACCGCCGCGCTGGCTGTTCCTGAGATGGCCCCGAAAAGTGCAGCGGCCAGGATCATGGACATGCCCAACCCACCCCGGATACGTCCCACCAAGGATTCTATAAAGTCAATCAGGCGCACCGCCAGGCCACCGCTTTGCATCAGGTAACCCGTGAGGATGAACAGGGGCAAAGCCATCAGGACCACCGAGTTCATCGACCTGAAACCGGTCAGCATTAAAGAGTTGAAATTGACGTCGTACAGGTAACCAAGTGCCAGCGTCATGCCGGCAAAAGAAAAGGCCACCGGTATTCCCATCAGCATCAATCCAACCAAAACGCCGATACCTATTAACGCCTCCATGTCTATTCCTTTTCCTTGGGCAAACCCTGTGTGGTGTGGCTTCCAAAAGCAGCCAGTGCAAAAACCAGATCACGTAAGCCGTATAGAGTCACCAGGATGCTGGCTACGAAAATACTGAGCATCGAACTGAGATAGGGTAAATAGAGGATCGGTGTGGTCTGAGGACGCTTGATGCCCCAATCCACCAGCCCCCAGGACCAGCGGATAAAAAACAGCATGATGACGAATGAAATAACTGCCAACAGAAGATCGTAAAAGCGTTTGATCCTGCCGGATTGAAACAGCTGATCCAAAATGCCAATACGCAGATGGGAACGGTTGGCACTGGCCAAACTGGCACCGAGCATGTATAGCCACATAACCAGCAAAAGATATATCTCCGGTAGGCCCCGAAATGCATGTTCGAACAGAAACCGTGCCGCAATCTCGATCACCATGAGAATCGTTACGGCAATGCTTAATATAAAGCAGGATGCATTGAGTAATTTTTTGAGAATTTGATCAGCTTTACGAAAGACCATTCAGGCCTCCAGCGTGATTGCATTAATCAAAAAAATGCTCCGCGACCTTGGATGTGATAACAAGGCCGCGGTCAGGAAAAGGACGCAGTCCCTATGGGGTGCTGGCGTGTTGACGGATCTGGTCCATCAGGTCTTTGCCCACCACTTTCTCCATCTCCGGCCAGACATTCGCACGAACGGCCTTGATGGCAGCGGCATGCTCTTCTTTTGAGAGAGTAATGTATTTGATGCCATGGTCGATTGCTTTCTGACGATAGGACAGATCCAGTTCTCTACCATCCTTGAATTGTTTTTCCATCACCATTTTGGCTGCTTCGGCCACGATTGCCTGATGTTCCTTACTCAACTTGTTGAATGCATCAAGGTTGGCCACCAGGTTGGCAGTCATGAACTGTTGCTTGGCGTGCACGTAGTACTCGATTACATCTCGAAAATATTCGTAATCCCAGAAAATGATATTGGCCGCGTCACCGTCGACCACGCCGGTTTGAATTGAAGTGTAAAGTTCGTTCCATGCAATATCTACAGTTTGATAGCCCAGTGTCTGTACAACAAGGGCAAACGGAAATGCGGGTGGGGTTCGAACCTTAATACCTTTGGCACCCTCGATGGTGGTGGCATACCTGCCCCGAGTTGATATGCCGTTGAACCCTTCAGGCCAGGGACCAAAGAATTTCAGGCCAAGGTCCGCGAACAAATTGTCCACTATTTTATTGAGCCAGCCTCCGGGGGCATATGCAGCCAGGGCGTCTTCCCAACTCAGCACCATATAGGGCGTATAAAGCACGCTGATACGCTTGTCATAAGATGTCATTGGCCAGGAAAGCATCAAATCTATATCCCCCATGACAAACTGATCGAACACTTCCTGCTGGCCGCCTAATTCCCCCTGGAAATAAACGTTGACCTTAATATCGCCCTTGGATTTTTCTTCGATCAACTTGGCCCAATACTCCATTGCATCGCCAGCCGGTGTTCCCTTGCTTCCGTCGGCTGTGGCGAGCTTGATTTTGACTGAAGCGGCCTGAACAACGGTAACGGACAGGAAGAATGCCGACAGCAAACATATTGTCAACATCGTCACTTTTTTCATTTTACTCGTTTTCATAAACACCTCCCTAAATGAAATGGTTGAGCCTACAAAGCGGACAGGTTAGTGGTACGTATCATGATCAAACTTAGCCGATGACAGAAAAGCTTGAATCAGGATTTATTTCCCTCAAGCGGCTGAAAAAACCGATGTTGCATTCACGCTTGGTATAATGCATGTTAAATTTAACCGGATCACGGTCATGGTCGTGTCCGTTCTCGCAGGCCTCGATCAACTCTGCCATCAGCACGCCCACCACCGGTGCGTTCTTGTATTGATTACCGGAGGTACCGACGGCCATGTAATAACCAGGCAACTTGGATTTGTCATAAATGGGGATCCAGTCGTCCGATGCATCGTAAAGATCCACCACCCCACTTGTCTGGTTGGGAATGCGCAGGTCTTTGATGCGCTGCGCCACACGCATGACCTGGGTGTTCCATTGCTGGGTAAAATTGGTATTGTAGTTGTCGGGATCTTCAACGTACTCCAAGGTGTCGCATTCGGGATCTTCCGAACCGATAAGGATGTTGTTGCCTACCTCCGGCCTTGAATAACATCCGATATCACTGTCGGAAATGATGGTGCCAAGGGTGTTGTAATCGAATCCTTCAGGCGCGGGTACGTGGCAAACTTCCTGCTTGAGCGGTCTGGTTTTTATGTTCATGTCATCGATGACGCCGGCCATCTCATTGATTTGATACGAGTGGGGACCTGCTACATTAACGACAACCGAAGCTTCGATTTCGGTTCCGTCGGACAGTTTGATACCGGCGCAGCGGCCATCCTTTTTCAGAATTTCAACCACCTTAGCTTTGAAAAGATATTCACCCCCGATGTTTTCTCCAGCCACCTGAACGTTATGAACCGACTGTTTAGGGTCGGATATGAGCCCCGATTCGGGCATGTAAAGTGCACCTGCGATTGCGCCGCCCGTGGGTTGGCCAAAACGCGGATCACTGGGTAGCGTAGGCGGTCCGTACTGCTGCGTATTAACGATGGGTATCAGCTTGTTGATGCCGTCTAAGTCAAGTTCCTCATAGACAACATGCAACGCATCCAATGAAGATTTGACATTGTTCAGATAATTGTTTTTTTCTGTCTTGAACACCAGACAGCCGGTGTTAATGTATTTGACCATACCTGTTGGATCGACTGCTCCCAGATACTTGGACCAGTCCAGCCAGTAATAGTACCCCTCCCGGGCCATGGCGACCCCGTCCGGCGTGGACTAGTGCAGACGAATGATGGCGCAGGACCCGGAGGTGGATCCCATGCCCGATGCGGCCAGCTTGTCCACATTGAGT
>JARRQF010000311.1:0-8452 GCA_037382065.1 Candidatus Thiodiazotropha sp.
AGGATACTGCGTTGCAATGCTTGAAAAGGGCGAGCCATTCCCTGCGCATTGCGCCTTGTCTCCTGGCCTGAGCAGGCTTCTATCATCGTCAATTTGTATGAAGCACCACACTAGTACTACCAGAAACTGATGCCGATGCAGTACGCATCGCCTTTGTTAGCCTCGCCATGATGCCAAATAAAATAATGCCACCACCATTTTGACTCGAGCCGTTTCAATCGCATCATAGATGTAGGCGGCTCCAACGGCAGCAAAGTAATCTCCATCCTCAAACGCCACCCGAAATTGACGGCACTGGTCTTCGACCGTCCACAAGTGATTGCACAAGCTGAATCCTACTGGCACGGAAAGGAACAGGAAGCGATATTGCCACATGTCACTTTTAGCGGCGGCGATATGCTGAAATCTATTCCCGCAGCCCAATCTGAACGCGATCTCTACCTCTTCATGGCAATTTTCCACAGTATGGACGATGCGCAGGCAACACAGATTCTCCACAACCTGCGCACAGCTTGCGAACCGTATCAGCCCACCATTGCTATCGTAGACATGGGTGGCGCCTGTCACAAATAAATAACCATCCTCTCACAAAACCGCAATCGCCAACCACTAAGGTGTGCATCCAGTGAATGAACTGGGACACCTCATGTCAATACTGAAATACAAGAGTCTATTCATCTCCGACACCCACCTGGGTCTGCGAGCGGCCCGAACCGAATATCTGCTCGACTTCCTGAAACACACCGAAAGCGAAAAGCTCTACCTAGTGGGCGATATTCTGGACATCTGGAAAATGCGCTCTGGCTGGTACTGGCCATCAATCAATAACGAGATTATCCACGAGATCATCAATAAGGCGAAGCAGGGAACCCGGGTGATCTATGTCCCGGGCAACCACGATGAGACCCTGCGGGATTATCTCAATTTCCATTTCTCCGGCATCGACATACGCCGCAAGGTGGTCCACCAGACTGCGGATGGACGGCGTTTCCTGGTGCTCCACGGTGACGAGTTCGATGGCGTGGTAATGAACAATAAGTGGCTGGCCCATCTCGGCAGTGATGCCTATAACCTGCTGCTGTGGCTAAACCGCTGGTTCAATGTCGTGCGGCGGCGGCTCGGATTCGGTTACTGGTCTCTCTCCGCCTATCTAAAGATCCAGGTCAAGGAAGCGGTGAAGTACATCAGTAACTTCGAAAAGGCTGTGGTACACGCTGCCCGAGAGCAAAATCTTAATGGCGTGATCTGTGGCCATATCCATCATGCTGTGATCAGCGACATGGATGGCGTGACCTACGCCAATTGCGGCGACTGGGTGGAAAGCTGCACCGCCCTGGCCGAAGAAGCCGATGGCCGTCTCAAGTTAATCCACTGGGTCGATGAATCGATGCAACTACTGGATAGGAAAGAAGCGGATTATGCGGATAGCGATACTGACGGACGCGTGGTTTCCACAAGTTAACGGCGTAGTAAGAACCCTCAATAAAACCATTTCACTGCTGGAGAGCTGGGGGCACGAAATCCTATGCATTAATCCGGGGCTATTCCGCACCCTGCCCTCACCGACCTATCCGGACATCCCTCTGTCCCTGTTTCCCTATGCGAAGGTGAAGCGCATGCTGGAGGAGTTCCAGCCCGACGCCATCCACCTCTCCACGGAAGGCCCCATCGGCTGGGCTGGACGGCGCTATTGCCTGCGAAATAACTTTCCCTATACCACCACCTATCACACCCGTTTCCCCGAGTATGTACGACTGCGTGCCCCGATCCCCCTATCCCTCTCCTATGCTTTCGTCAGAACTTTTCACAAAAAGGGAGCGGTCACCATGGTCGCCACCCGATCCATGAAAGAGACCCTGAAGTCCCATGGCTTTAAAAATCTGGAATACTGGACACGGGGTGTTGACATCGACCATTTCATACCCCAGGAAAGTACCCTGCAAGACCTACCCGGACCAATTGCGATCTACCTGGGCCGAGTGGCGGTGGAGAAAAACATCCAGGACTTTCTTAACATTGACCTCCCTAGTTCAAAGATCGTGATCGGCCATGGTCCGGCGCTTGCCGAGCTTAAGGAGCGCTACCCCAAAGCACATTTTCTCGGTTATAGGGAGAACGGAGAGCTGGCCAGACTGCTGGCCTCCGCCGATGTAATGGTGTTTCCAAGTCTAACCGACACCTTTGGACTGGTCATGCTCGAGGCCATGGCCTGCGGGGTCCCTGTAGCTGCCTACCCAGTAGAGGGTCCGTTGGATATCGTGCAAAATGGAGTGAACGGCTGGCTGGATGAGAATCTCAAAACCGCTATGATTCGGGCCCTCGAAGTTGATCGGAACAGCTGCCGTCAATATGCGGAACAGTTCTCTTGGGAGGCCTGTACCTTACAGTTCCTTAAACTGGTACAACAACACTGTCCCGAGGGAGATGCTGAACCATCGGCAAAAACCAGTTAGGCGTTCAGGGTGTATTTAGCGGTAATGGTCTTTCACAAAACTAAATTGTGTAGTATATAGTACACATGACATTTGGAAAATACATCCGTAAACATCGCGAAGCCCTAAAATCACAGGATCGGCGATTTTCGGTCCGCCAGGTTGCTCAGCGAATTGGGGTGGAACCCGCCTACCTCAGCAAGATAGAACGTGGGGATGTGGCGCCACCGTCGGAGGCAAAAATCCAGGCATTGGCCGAGGAGCTTGGCGAAGACCCGGATATGCTGCTGGCAATGGCCGGGAAGGTCTCGTCAGATTTACAGGAGATCATTCGTAAGCGACCACAGCTGTTCGCGGATCTAATCCGCCAGCTCAAATCCGCACCGGATCATGCTCTGTTGCGTATTGCCCGGGATGTTCGTGATGGCGAGTGGTAACACTGAAATTTGACTTAAGAGAGAAAATACAATGATCGAACTACTGAATAACCAACTAACCTTCCGCTTTCCAGAGGTTCACGAAAAAGCGATCTGCAGCATCGACTTCCAGCGCACCCTGCGGATCCCGGATGACAACCGGGAATACCCTCTCCCCCCCGGCCTGGGTCTGTTCCCGGTGGAGCATGTGGATGACTTTGCAGACAAGTTGCCTGATACTTGGCGAACACATGGTGGCATCTTCATCCCCATGTATCAGTCAGAAGCACTATGGATTAATTTCTCTGGTGACTACCCATGCGCCGTTAAGATTGCCGCTGGCAAGATCAATGCGGTTTCTGGGGAAACCTGGAGCAATGGGCTTTCTGATAACCCGCAGGATTATGCTGTCATCCCCACTCAACCATGGCTCGACGGGTTTAATGTATCAGAGGATTTTATTCGGCAATTTGTCGCGATGCCCCTGGGTGAAGGTTTCAGCGTGGAAGAACAGATCACTGGGAAGGCTGAGCACGGAGGTCTTCAAATCATTGTCTATCCGATGAAACATGATATTTACGTTAAACATTTTGCAAGGTCAGCGGAAGCAGAAGCGGAATGCGATTACTTGGAGATGCCGATGTTGTGCCGTTCTCGTTTTGCCCGTGCATCAGCTGCACCAGATATGGGGCTCGCGCCCGGTGGCTTAATGCGGCAGAAGATTTATGAGGATGAATACGGTATTGATGCATGGGATCAAGAGAACAGCTACCGATGCTTCGTCCACCTAGCCAACAGCGAGCAATATCAGCTAATTACCAGCCATCAACCTCCACATAAGCCCGCGAATGCAAGAGATTACTCGAAAGCTGGACTGCCTTGGTTTGACTACTATGACGACAGCAAAGCTCTACCCGGCGCAGACTTCTTAAACAAACTGACCAGTGTTGCAGCCAAGATAATTGGTCAAGATAACGCTACCCTGTCTAACAACGACCCTGTTCAACCCAAGGTCATGAAGATTATCAGCAAAGGTAATTTGGTTATAGATGGTGAATTTTAATGCGTTATTGGAGAGTGAATCGAACAGCTGTGGTATGGGATATGAACCCACACTGAAAACCAGCATCCTTCCCATATGACAACTGGCGTCCTCGGAGAGACTCGAACTCCCAGATCTTCCGGTTCGAAGCCGGATGCCTTTCCAGTTTGGCTACGAGGACAAATTGCCCGTCTCCCAGGGTCTGTAGCTCACAGCATCTGTGACAGGAGACGGACATTACCAGCACATTGAAATTGGTGTCCCGTGAGGGTTTCGATCCCTCTTTGCCGACTTGAAAGGCCGGTATCTTAGCCACTCGATGAACGGGACTTGTGGATGAAAAATTACCCGCCTTCCAGGGCCTTTAGCCCACAGCAGCTGGGTAGTAGACAGACATAATTGGTGGATGTGGCAGGTACTGACCCTGCGCCTCCTGGGCTTCAACCAGGTGCTCTACCAGCTGAGCTACACATCCCATGTTTGTTTTGTGTGGTACGCGAGATCGGATTCGAACCGATAGTTCAGAGGGCTTAAACCTCTTGCCGTTACCTATTAGGCCACTCGCGCATGCGAAATTTTTATTTGGTAGGTCCGGCCGGCCACGATCCGGCATCGGCCTGGTTAAAAGCCAGGTGTTCTGCCCACTTGAACTACGGACCTGTAACTGGTGGGTGCCGAGAGATTCGCCCCCCCAATGTTTACCCGGAGGGACCATATTTACAGTCTGGCGACGCACCACCCATCGCGCCCGGACACTCTTGAATTCGCTCCCCCGCTTTGGGGAAATCATATATGGCTGGCAAGGTCGGACTCGAACCGACATGCAACTCATTAACAGTGAGTTCGCCTACCAGATGGCACACTTGCCAAGAAATTGGTCTCGGTGATTGGATTCGAACCAATGGCATCTCGCTTCCAAGGCGAGGACTCTGACCAGACTGAGCTACACCAAGAGATAGCAGCTTGAGATTACAGCTGTTTAACCACACCCTTCGTCGCATTATCAGTAGACGACCAAACCTACTGTTCGCGCTTATCCACCCGAATCTGCCAAGGCAATTTCCGGGTCGTGTGGCATGACGGCCTTTTTGGACAGGAGGCGATACCTGTTTGCAGTACAGCTACTCGATAGTTTGTCTACCGTCTGCCTTGCGGGCAGTAAAGGCTTCCGTGCCACCGTGCGAGTCCCTATCAAAGACCTTTGGCTTGGGACCTTGGGTCTCCCTGAATTTCACCGAAGTGATTCAGGTTTACGCCATTTTCACTGCACTGAGAGACGCATCTTTCCTATTTATGTTGATTTAACCGGATTTAAACCGGCAATCTGATACTTGGAAGGCAATTGCTCGACCATTGAGCTTCTGATCCAAAAACCTGCAAAGATGTGTACGCCTCAGTTGCTTCGTCTCCTTTTGGGCCACGAAATACAACACATCTTCTGTCTTTCACCCGCCGGTTACTCAACCGTTCTTCAGGATCCCGTACCCATTGGCCCGGTGCCCCTGGAACTGTACTCCGCCCTTGCTTGCAAGCTCGGACTAAAATACTACCCCTTACCCCTCACGGGTCGTGATCTGGTATGACGGCGATCAGCACCACCTGTTACCTTCACTGACACCGGTTCCCCCCGAGGGCCGGTAAGCCAGCTCAGACCGTCAACCACTTCACCGCTACCACCAGCCGAACTGATGACAAGGAGACGAGGCTTGTCTGGATTGACCTGTTATCAGGCGAGAGTGCGCAGGCTTCCTCTCTTTGACGGTGTCACCACCGCGTATCTGTGCCAGACCACATGATCTGTAACGCTACCGGCTACGCTTTCGGGTTTCCGGCTTACCCATCACGCTGGCCCGATACGACGTTTTATCCGAACCCCTCGGGCCAAGAGAGTCGGGCGTCGTACAACGTACGACCGCAAACTGAATATGGAGCGGGAAACGGGGTATGATCCCGTGGCCTCGACTTTGGCAAGGTCGCGCTCTTCCAGCTGAGCTATTCCCGCAGATATGAGTGACCAACGTGCTCGTCGGTGTATCGATCAAAATCGATATCGCATCACGCACTCGCTAATGGCGCCCCTTCTGGCAGAGGGAGCCAACACCGAATTAGGGTGTTGGTCTGAGGCAAAGCAAATCTCTATATACCTCGCGCCGCATCATCGTTTTCACAATGACATGTTTCAGTATTCCGAATTGTTAAAGATCACTACGAGTGCCAATCGTGGGCACAAGGGGATTTCTTCTTGTATCCCAGAACGCAAAAACCCCGGCAGTGCGTTTTGGGGGCACCAACCGGGGTTCTCGTGTGATCCTCGGGAGGTGCCTGGTTTTCAGGTAACCTCCCGGAAATATCCTTTGGAGGTTACGTCATACCATTCCGTTTCCAGCTAATTTCGGGACGGTAATTAAATGTAACTTGGGTAAATTCATAGATTCTTGCGCCTAACTTCACCAATTTTTGACAGCTAAATATGCACACACATAAGCACACTGGACTGGCTAAGTCCGCATGCATCGGTGATAAGTGTGATAGCTGTAAGGTAGTCATTTGTATCTCAGAAAAAATTGTGTGTTGAAACTTTATTGTGTTTTCAGTTGCGTTGCATTATAGGCTTCTATTTGGATATTGCAACCCCTACATCCAAATTATTTGGATTTTTTTGCGTGAGGCTTGCCAGCTACTCTGAAAAAGATCGCTGACAACATGGCCATTGGTATTTTTTGGTTTTATTGTCATCACCTATTAAACTAAAAAACATGGCAAGGGTGACTAATAGAAACATCCGTTAGGCATTGAGCACACTTACTTTAATGAAGTTGAGTCCGCCATGATTAAGCGGTGTAAAAACAAGAATCCTAGTGTGGTGCTTCATACAAATTGACGATTATAGAAGCCTGCTCAGGCCAGGAGACAAGGCGCAATGCACAGGGAATGGCTCGCCCTTTTCAAGCATTGCAACGCAGTATCCTGGCCTGAGCAGGCTTCCCTTCGGGCGAGACGCTATCATCGTCAATTTGTATGAAACACCACACTAGAGACCTAAATGAAACATATATGCATACACAATTGGTCTCCGATCGCAATGAGGCAAAAAGATTACTGAAAAATCAAAACTACCCGCAGAGCGGGTAGTATGATGAAAGCCCCCGGTACAATTATCTTCCTTCTTGGCCTGCCAGGCGATGGGTTCATTGAGATAGCGCATAAACCAACTAATACCCATCAGTTGAGCACGCCAACGTATAATAAGTTCATTCGCAGCTTCATATTCAGCAGGTAATAACGGATCTCCATCAATAAATCGATGAGAGAGCAACGAACCGTTAAATAACCACACTCGTCAAGCTTACAGAGGTCAGTTTTTCTGGTCTTGTTTTACAAACTCTGGATTATCATTTGCATTGATGTAACCCCAGACTCTATAGTATTTACTCTCAATAGAGTAAGGAATATTAAAATTATGGAATACCTCAAGTATTCTATCCCTTATATCAGTACTATTGTCATACACCAAATGACCTATAAATTCATGTTCAAAAGGATTGAAATCTATCCATTCTATCGCAACAGAGTCATTAAAAAGTTCATCCCACCACACCTTACTGAAACCTAATATTTTATCTTCGTATATTAGCTTGTATCTGACTTCTGGAGATGCATCACCTTGGGTAGCGAATGATGAACACAGTTCTCTCCATTTAGTCTTGTTCATTACAGAAACAAGCTGTCTTTGATCTATGACTTTAGAAAGAACTTTATTCAATGGAAACTCATATAACATATAAGCATTTATACATGGTATGCAGCATGACACATAAATGCCTGTAGGACAGTGTAGGACAGAGCCACCCATCAGAGCGGCACTCTATTTTACTTCTTCTGTTTTATCAAAAAACACAGACCTTACCAAACGCGCATTACTTCCTAATATTTCTTTTGCGATATCAACTAATGGAGGAAATGATACCACTACTTTTATATATGGCACCTTATTCATCAAATCCCTTACTCCATAGCTACTCAACCTTCCTTTAAAATTTGACAGTTTACTCCGCAATCTAAAACCCACGTAAACCATCGAGTGACAGAGGTTTGGGGTAGAGTTCCGGGTAAAAGCACCGGTTACCCGGCGCTCTCCCCCACAGACCCGTACGTGAAGATTTCCCTCATATGGTTCCTCGGTTCTCCCCCATTTCCAAGAGAGAAACCAATAACACTACCCCTTACCCCTCACGGGTCATAATCTGGTATGACGGCGTCACCACCGCGTATCTGTGCCAGACCACATGACCTGTAACGCTGCCGGCTACGCTTTCGGATTTCCGGCTTACCCATCACGCTGGCCCGATACGACGTTTTATCCAAACCCCTCGGACCAAGAGAGGAGGACGTCGAACCCATCAGTGTGATAGCTGTAAGGTAGTCATTTGTATCTCAGAAAGGCATTTCGGGACACCCACCATTTGCAGCTAACACTATCATGAGTTATTGTTAGGAAAACATGGATGACACATAAGCTAAGGATAAGGCTATGACGATATCTCGCAAAAAACAGATCTGCC
>JARRQF010000312.1:0-4593 GCA_037382065.1 Candidatus Thiodiazotropha sp.
GAGTACATATAATGAAAGTGGCTTAAAAACGGTATTTCCGATCTATTTGGTCAATTATAGATTTTCAACATTTGGCGGTATTCTTCAAAAATTGCCTGTTTATGGACGGGCACTAATTATTTTTTGCATACTTCATATCATGATGACCAAAAACATTTCAAAGAATATTGGACTTGTATTTCAATAATATAGCTAGTGGGCGCGAGCAGGCTGAACAATATCTTGCAAATGAAGGAAAAGAGACAATAGGTAGTTTTATTGACCTATTTGATAAACCAATTCCTTTATTGGTGTCTTTTACTGTCGATTATTTTCGAATCTCATGGGAATATTATGAGTATTTTTCTCTTGTGCTAAGAAACCCAAAGATATCCTCAAGTAAAAATCTCACCCAAGATGTTGTGTATAACTTTCTTATGGATGAATACCATGGCGAAGGGAGATTCTGGATGCCACAGAGTGCTGTAAGCTTTGCTATTAAGCCTGATGTTTATTCAAAGAACTATATGAACGCAGTCACAAATGAACTTTTTCTGGATAGAGCAAGGCGTGATAGGGAATTAGCAAGGCAACGAAATTATAGAAAAGCAAATAAACTTTTTAGTACAGGATTGCTGTGGTAGGTACTATAGTGGACCCCATTGTCAAGATAAAAACTCAGCGAGTTTAAGCTATACTTTTTACCTCTTCTACAGCTGGACGGCGTTGCAACTCCTTGGAATAGTGGGCTATTGTGCGTCGTTGCGCGCTGTGCATGGATGCACAAGTGTCGCGGACACATGGATGTGCAGGAGCGACCCTTGCCCTGTACCACCACAAACGCACCCTTCACGCTGCCCAACTGATCTTTTTAGGATAATAGAAACAAATCGCCACAAAAATATTGCGAAGCATTTCGCAAATATTCGCAAAAGTCGTAGGATGTGGTGAGGTACGAAGCGCATCATGATTTTCGATGTTGTGCCAATATTTGAGTGAGATATTCCATGGTGTTTTTAAATAGGTAACTCTTTTTGAAGTCGCGATAAAATTCGTGATTGCGTAGGATGCGGTGAGCGGTGCGAACCACATCAATAGTGCGATTGCCCTGGGCGCCACCCCTGCTAATCCCATCTGGCGCATTAGCCGCTTAATTGAAAGAGAAGATTCAACTCTAGGCGAAGTTTTTATTTGGATTACAAAATTAGGCAGCTATATTAACAGGCGCACAGATCCTCCGCCTGGAATAATCAGTTTATGGCGTGGTTAACAGTACCCACGCTCACATAGTTATCTGCTTAGTAACTACTTATCGATGTAATGATCGTGAATAAAAGGTATACACTCTAGTAAATTGTTAACCAAATACTCTTTTCTAGTATTTCCTTTCGGCAATGTAAGCACTAAACACCCATTTTCATTTTTCTTCACTACAAAAGAATTTTTATATACTAGTATCCCGTCAATATCATCTATTCCACTTCCACCACGCACCTGATTTTCAGATAGCTTAGAATACAATCCCAGTTTCGTAATTTTTAAGTTAAATTCATCGTAATGATCGATCATATTAATTTCCTCAAGATAAAAACTGCTGGAGCATTACTTTCTACCTGCATCGTAGATGTAAATTCTATGGCATTTACCCTCTCAGCAGCCTGCAGTTTACCTGCTGGTTCGACACTTTCAGCAATATCACTATCTATTTTTACTAGTGTTGATAAAGCTAATCAGGATTAGACTGCGACAATTTCAATTGCACATCAAACAGTTGCTCAGTTGTGCCGTTTTGCGCATTCAGTTCTGCTGGGGTGTGAGCATCTGATATTGAGCTGCTTGTACCGTTATCCAGTAAATTGCATAACGTATTACTGCCAGTGAATGGTTGTATCTCCGCCATCTGTCCGCTCCCAGCTTATTATTAGGCTTGACCTTACACCTATTTTTTAATGGATATCACTAGTAATAACCCTAGCTTTCAGCATCGCTACTTTTAGCCTAATAAGATCAGTTGGACTGCGTAAAGTGTGCGTTTCGGTGGTGCAGAGCAAGGATCGCTTCACAGTAAGCTCTATTCCTTTATTCTGTGAACCTAAAATTGAACACCCATCTATTGCTTCAGATGCGCCTGTATCTATTAATCGAATATCAGACTCTTGATCGGTTCAAGATCGGCCCATACATAAAAGCACGAAGTAAACATCGTTAAGTTGACAACACCCTATCCCACCCATTACGCGCCCAGACATAGTTATCTGTTTCAGTTATTTGAGTGAGATATTCAATGGTGTCTTTAAACCGATAGATAACTCTTTTGAATACACGATAAAGTCCGTGATTGCGTAGGATGCGGTGAGCGGTGCGAACCGCATCAATAGTGGGGTAGCTCACGAACATCCATGATGCGGTTCGTGCCTCACCACATCCTATGAGAATTGCAGAATAGTGGAAAATTGTCACCATAAGGTGGATTATTAGTCAGAATATAAGGCAATATACCTTAAAATGTATGTTAACTTCTTGCCAACCATACGAAGGAGAGTGGTATGAAAATGAAACCGCAAGATTTTGTTAAAATGAAGGGCTCCAAGCCCATCCCTATGTTGACCGCATATACTTGCCCGATCGCCAGAAGTATCGAGGATGCAAAGATTCCAGTGATTCTCGTTGGTGATACGGTCGGAATGGTTGAAATGGGCTTTGAGAGCACCCGTGATATCTCTATAGAACACATGGAATATCACATAGGTGCTGTGCGCCGCGGTGCAAAGAAAACCCACATCATAGGTGACCTGCCTTACGGTACCGATATAGACCCAGAAACAGCATACACCAACGCTCAACGGCTTATCCAGGCGGGCGCAGATAGTGTAAAACTAGAGGGCCCCAAGGTCCAGGTTATCCAGCACTTAGTGAAACACAATATTCCCGTGGTAGGGCATACTGGTTTGCTCCCCCAGACGGCCAAAAACTTCAAGCAAGTTGGTCAGTCTCGCGAGGAAGCGAAGAGAATCATAAATGAAGCTCAAGCAATTGAAAATGCGGGTGCATTTATGGTGGTGCTTGAACATATCCCCTATTCGCTAACAGGCGAGATTACCGAGGCTCTATCTATTCCCACTATCGGTATCGGTGCCGGCCCAGATTGTGATGGGCAAGTTTTGGTAATTAACGATGCGTTGGGACTCGGTGATTACTGGCCTCCATTTTCAAAGCAGTATGCTTACGTTAGCAAAACCGTTCTTAAAGTGGCGAAGGAGTTTTCCGAAGAGGTTGAATCTATGAAGTTTCCGAGCAACATAATTCAGTTCACCGGAACCACCAGACGTTAATTAGCGGATGTTATCCGCTTCGCAGGTTGCTTTAAGGGTATTAACGACACCAACCAGCCCCTTAAACTGACTCTCGAACTTTTTTGTCATATAGAGCCAGTTCTTTGGGGCTATCTACAATCGTTCCAGCGTTGAATATTGCTCACTAGAAATGAAGCCTCGCTTATCTTATAATTCAAGTTTTGGAATTAAAAACTAACAAAAATCTGAGTCAACTACTCCACCACATTTACTCCAAAATAATTTCACCACTGAGTAACTACTAACCTTATGTAAAATAAGAAATCTCCGATGGAACGAAATACAGGTTTAATAACTCAATTACTTTTTATGTTAATCTGCTTCTCAGCTAATGCGGATGATCAATTCAAATCACAAGGTATATTTACACAATACAAATTATACAAACACACCACCGAGAGTCTAACAATAAGAGTGAAATATACTGTTTTAGTTGATTCTTGTAATATACATAATCTAGTTGGTAACTTTGAAAAGGTTATAGCTAACGAGCCCAGTAAGCCAGAGTCAGGAGCTAGTAATGCTTTACAAAATTTTATTATAACTGCAGTTGACTCTCAAAAGTACATTGCAAATTTTGCAATTATCAGTACATTAGCACATTGTAATAGTAAGAATACAAAGGTATTTGAATCCAAATCTTTAACATTAAACCCCATAGATGGCACTCTTAATGTTGAAATATTAATTCCAGAGAATTATGAAATAGAGATTCTAAAAAACTAACTAGTGCCCATCCATAAACCAGTATTTTCCCCAATTTCCATACCGATGCATTCTCAAAGAATATCGCTAAGCTACTACCTTGGAAACTGGATGATGATGTGCTCTTCTTTTGGCAGGAAATATCCTCAGCTATGGCGCCATGGCAGGGCAGTTGCACTACAAAGGAGTCGTTTTCGTGCATAATAGAAACAAATCGCCACAAAAATATTGCAAAGCATTTCGTTTTGGTTGAGAAGTTTAGCCAGTTCAGCGGTTATTAGATCCCCCTCACCCCCGCCCTCTCCCGCAAGGGAGGCTGTTGTAAAAACATGCCCCGAATATTCGCAAAAGTCGTAGGATGTGGTGAGGTACAAACCGCATCATGATTTTCGATCATGTGCCAATATTTGAGTGAGATATTCCAGGGTGTTTTTAAACCTAAAAAAATCAGTTGACCGCTCCATTCTAATAACAGGTTTCTGATTTTGAAGAAAATAGCTTCGATGGTTATGGTCACCTATTGGGTGAATCACGCTACAGCGCGAATGGCACGCTT
>JARRQF010000313.1:0-4586 GCA_037382065.1 Candidatus Thiodiazotropha sp.
TCTGTGGACCGGCTAGTGCTGCAAATACCTTGAATTCTTTAGGTGTTCTAGGGCTCAGTCAATCTGATGTTGTTGAAAATTCATCAATTTATTACATAAAAGCGCGTTTTTTTGGGCTAACCATCGATGAAATGCTCAATATTTTTAAAGATAACCTCAAAAAGACCGGCCATTCTGACTGGACGGTTGCGGAATATAGGGATCTGACGATTGACGAGTTTCGCAATCACATGCGTCAATCTAATCTTTCCGATTTTCGATATGTGATCAATTTCAACCGGTATCCGCTCTTTGGTGTAGATATTGGACATCATTCGCCTATAGGTGGATACATTGAAGGCAGTGATAGTGTGTTCGTATTGGATGTGCTTGAAGACTACAAGCCATTCCTTGTTTCAGTAAAAAAACTGTTCGAAGCCATGAATACAATTGATAACGAAACGGGAGAGAAACGCGGGCTAATTCAATTGCAAAGAAAACAATGATAATGACGTGGTCATGGATTTTAACGTTCCTGTGAAGCTAGAATTCGGTCGAAAGCTTCAGGTAATAGCTTCGTCCTGGTAAAGGAATATCACCAGGAAATGCTGTTCCCATGCCAGCCTCTTCGGCTTCGGTGTCAAATATATTGCGAATTTCAAGAGTTGCTTCTAATGATCGGGTTAGCTCATTTCGAATGAGCAGATCCACGAATGTATAGCAATCCGCTTTTGATCTGGTGTCTTCAGCTATCCGATCGCGATTTCCCACATAAGTCATCTTAGTGCTGAAGAACCAGCCATCAGGGCGGTCATATTGAAGCATGGCAAATACTTTATTGTGTGGTGAGTAACCGGCATCTTCATTTGTTGTTTTATCTGTATTGTCTTGATAGGCGTAATAGGAATAGAATTTTGTGTGTTCAGAAAAATCCCACCATAGCTCCAGTTCAAAGCCTCGACCGGTTTGATCGCCAACATTTTCCGGATGAAAAGTAAGTCCTGACATACTGCTTTGATATCGAATCTGGTTGTCTGTTTCGTGATAGAACAAGTCAATTCTGCTTCTTATTCTCTGTGTGGGGCGGTAATCAAAGACTAGTTGAATTTGGTCAAGTTTCTCGGGTTCTAATTCTGGATTGGCTTCGAAGGCAGGTATGTACCTCGATTTGGTATCCATGAGTGTGGGTATGCGGTACCCTCGACCATAAAGTAGTTTTGTTGTCAATGCGTGGGTTGTGTTCCACTGCAGTACCGCCCGTTGACTTGTAACTGGTCCAAATTCATCATAGTCGTCATATCGAGCGCCAAGGGTGATGCTCCAGTCTGTCAGAACCAACCACTCATCTTGTAGATACGCAAAATTCAAACTTTTAGAATATTCTTTTTTACCAGGGATGGGATCTGATAAGGTATCATGCATCTCTGTTGGGAGAATCATATTCCCTAACATGAAGTAGTTTCTGCTTTCACTAAGTGCCTCCACTTTGGACCTTTCCCCGCCGATACCCAGGGTCAGAAAGTGGTCATCGAGTCCCGAATATCGAAGTGCTGAATTTAATCTCGTAAAATTTTGTCGATTCTTTTCGTTTACTATGACGCCATCGGGAAACACACCAAAAGCGCCCGGCGGAAAAAAATGCAGGTTGTCGATCGTGTGATCGCTTTGCGAGTAGGATAGGGTTGCGTCAAAGCTAAAATCACTCGTAATGTCTTTGTTGTATCGGTACAAGGCCTCAAAGCCATCAGTTTTAATATTTCCATAGGGGTCGAGCGATGCTGTCAAACCGATACCCATGCTCGTATTCAAATGATATGCGCGCAAACCGAATCGGGAATGGCCATTAGAAAGGTTTATGTGAGCCCCTGACTCCTCAGAATCAGTGCTGGCATTGCCGGGAGCAAGGGACGCATCTGTGCCGAGCTGCGCGTCGATCAGGGTTTGTGAATCCCGCTCGATGGTTGGGCTGTAACCATCTGTTTTCGAATATTCGAATGCGGCAACAAGATCAAAGTTGCTCAACACCTTGGCGCCGGAAATCATGCGTGCGTTGCGCGTGTTGTAGCTGCCACCCTCAATTGTGATAGATGATGCATCGGGTGTGCGGGTTTTTGTGATGATATTGACTACGGCTGAAAATGCGTCACCTCCCCAAAGAGAGGATCCCGGTCCTCTGCTCACTTCGACTCGTTCTATTACATCAATAGGTACTTTTCCAAGTGCGGTTGCTCTGTCACTAAATGCAAGGTCGTCTTGTGGAACCCCATCGATCATGATGAGTATGTTTCTATTGTATGCTGAGCTAAATCCTCGAACCGCATATATAGGGCTGAAATTTACCATGGAAACACCAACATGGATGCCAGGTACCATATTCAGTATATCTGCTAGGTTTTTTGCTCCAGAGTTTTTTATGTATTTCGCGCTGAATACCGATGCAACAGCTGGTGCGGTAATAATCGGGCGCTCCATGCCTGTAGCTATGGAAACGGTGTCGATATCTCCAAATATCGAAGAGTCTTCGCCGTTTGCCATCACCGGCGTACTGAGCATGAGAAGCGAATAGGATAGCAGAGTGCTGGATATTGAGTGCCGCATACATAGTTCCTTCTGGGCGGGTCATCCGAGATATCGGGTGACGCGATAGTTATTTTTCTGTTCCTGTGTTTTGGTTTGATCCGTTTTGTATGAGCTGTATAGGATGTCGCGTTGTGATTAAAACGACCGTTTGTTAAGTGGTGTGGTTGCAGGGGTTGATGTTTGATACGGATTGCGTTTTCTTTTTTACTACCTCAACAATAGAAATACAAGTAAAACAAATACCCAATATACTAATCAATGTTATATTTATCCCGGTGTTATATACAAATCGAAAGCTATTTACATATTTTTGTGGGTTCTCTTTATCCCTCAGCCTTATGTGTCGTCGTCCAGTTTTATAATTCCGTGTTTCAGTGCGTGTTTCGTGATTTCGGTGTTTCTACGAAGCCCGAGTTTCGATCTGAGTGCGAAAAGAGTGTTGTTAACGGTTTTTTGCGATAGGCCCAATTCTTCGGCGATTTCAACATTGGTATGGTCCTGGGCAATGAGGCGATAGACATCGAATTCGCGTTGATTCAATAAGGCTTTCGGGTCCGTGTTATGTTCAGCCGTAAGATAGGCAAGTTTTTGCGCGATTTCGGGTAGAAAGTGTTTTTCTCCGATGGCGGCCTTTTTGATCGCGTCGATCAGCAACTCGGGTTCGACGTCTTTTGGGATGAACGCCAACGCGCCTAGCTGATAGGTCTCCTTGATCAGTCTGGCCTGGTCGTGTTGCGACAGTACGATGATTCTCGCCAGGGGGTTCGTGCTCAAAATGATCTTTATGGCATCCAGTCCCGTCATTTTTTCTTTGAACAGAATATCCATCACCACGACATCGGGTTTGTGCCGGCTAAAGGCGTCGCAGGCGTCCTGAGGGTTGTCGGTGGAGTAGATGACTTTGATCTCCTTGCTCTCACCCATGGCTTCTATAAAGCCGTTACGCAGCAGGGGGTGGTCGTCTGCCAGCATCACGGTGATGTTTTTGTGCGTGTTGCCGTTAGTTTTGTGCATGTGGGTTGGCTCCATAAGTACAAAATATACAGTGTTGAGTTTGTTTGGATTGCCTGGTGCTAGTTTGTTGTTAGATAAGGGGGTTTTAAGGTGGAACAAGCATGGCGGGTAAAATATAAAGTAAAACGGGTAATAAATATACTTGTTGTGCTATTGTTGCTGTGCTATAAATTTCCAAAATTATATCTCGTCTGTGAAAAGCAGTCGAAGAAGGAAGTAAGTACTGACTGATTTCATAGCGGCAGGTACCCACAGGGAGTGATCATCATGGATTTGTTTGAACACAAGTTATTTGTTTTGCATTTGAATGGTGAGTGCTTGTCACTGCATGCCATGGCTCCCGGGACTGCCGATGAGCATGATGAGTTGCACAGACTGGAGGAGAAAGGCCTTGCCAAATTGTTGGTGATCGATTCCTCTTCCAGTTTTCTTTTCCATAAGTCATTCGTTCAAAAGATCATTAATACGATGTCATCCGTTGACAATCCGGATCTCGAAATTGTCGATTGCTCTCAAAACAGCCGCAGAATACTCCAGATCAAAGCCTCGAATATCCGTGTTCGGGAAGTCAGATTATCTTCAGAAAAGCGCGAGCAATTAATGTGCGAAGGCAGTGATCGTTTTGGTGCTGTTAAAAAACGCTGTCTCCCGCTTTTCGGAAAACTCAACATTTTTAAATTGCCTGAGATCAGTGGCGCAAACTGTAAAGGGTAGCGATCTGCCACTGCATGTCGTGCAACCCGTCGTTTGGTTTCAATCCATCAATAGGCGCAATATTTTCGATCATGAACTGGGTTCCCCGCTATAGCATTAGTGAGAAGCTTCTTGCAACTATTCGGGCGATTGGAGAAGCGTGTGGCGAGTTTAGGACGTTTCCAGCGACCGATACGGCCTTGGCGGAATGGCAGTTGCAAGCTCAAACCTTGTCTGCTCAAGTATTTACCTGCAATGCCCTGTCTTTGAGTGAGATCAGGCGTAGATTTCAAGGTGATCATACAGACCTGTCCAGAATC
>JARRQF010000314.1:0-4577 GCA_037382065.1 Candidatus Thiodiazotropha sp.
TATTTACCCAAGACCAGATACTGAAACCCAGATACATTCAAGGCATCGTTGGGCTCATCCTGCAATGTCTTATGAAATTCCTATAGGTGTACAAGGTGGTGCATGGCCATTTAAATATGAAATAGTTAGTGGGCCAAATGGTGCCACTATAGGGCAGAATTATGGTGATGATAATTATGGCGTTATCACTTGGACACCTACAACATCAAATGGATTTGAATCTTTTACTGTCAAGATTACGGACCAACAGCTAAATTCTGTTAGTGCAACATGGAACGTTACTATTGATGCAGACCAGTTTATTTTTGTGCAAGACGGTTTCACAGGCACTAAATTAGGCACTATCACTCAACCTCTTGAATCATGGGCTGACTGGTATATGAATGATGCTAATAATAGTATTTATGCCAATAAGATTGTTGTTTTTAGGGGAGGATCATATTCTATTATTGGCGATCCAGATCAAAATGGTAATATAGAAATAAACACAGGAGTCAAGTCGCCATCGATTATTGGATTTCCAGGTGAATTACCTGTTATGGATTGTTCTGCAGCAAAGATTTTCACAAGGGGTGGGGCAAATGTTAAAGATATTTTTGTTGCCGACATTCGATGGGAGCACTCAAGACAAGATGTAAATAATGCTCATTTTTTCTGGGCTACTGGAGATGTAACTCGCTCAACCTGGTTTAGAAATTATTTTTATGATCATGGGCCAGGCATTAAAGGTACAGACAATACAACCGCCGTATTTGTTTCAAGTACAGCAACTCATAAAAACAACATCCTCTATAAACACAATACACATGATAATTTTCACAATACTGGCTCAAATGGCTCATATGTTGACATATATTATTCAAGTTATGTACTAATTGAATCTAATATTGCTAAAAACAGTAATAATCAGTATGGCTTCTGGCCAAAAGCGACCACAAGCTTTGTAACTGTTCGTGCCAATAGCGCGTATGAAAACATCACTAATGGAGGGATAACCGTAGGATACGGAACCGAGTCTCCAGAGGTAGCTCATGACCATGAAATTTGTTGGAATCGAATACGACTGCCTACGGGTTCCTCATCACATAGTCTTCTTTTTGCTGGTTCTAACCAGTACATAAACCGTACATACAACTCTTATATTTATAGAAACACATTTGTCAATGGCTCAAGCTGGGTAAGATTCAGTGGAAACGAACCTTTTGAAGTTGATAGTAACGTTGTGATTAGTGATCATTTGGATAGATGGAATACCAGTATCATGAGGATTAGTCACCCTAACTTAACCGGCAACGAAAATACTGGTATAACAGATCAAACTGGCTTGTTGGTTGGGCAACATCGACTTGATTATTTAGGGGTAGTTGGTCATGAAATCTCAGACGTTTATCTCACTACCCCCAAAGCAGTTACAACACTTAGTGTAGAATAGTTTTGATCGCTATCGGTAATCATCGGCGTTGACTCATTGTGAACTCCACGATGTTGTACTGAGCGAGCAGCTTGCTGCAATGAGAAATAAAGCATTGCGGTGATCGCAGGATTGCTGAGCAAAAGGAATAAGCAGTCTCGTTTGCGAGTTCAATTTTGATAGGGCATCCAAAATGTATCATTAGGTAGCGGCTCTCTTGCTTTGTGTTCTTGAGCCATTTATTTTGGGTTATCCGGTTTTCCCAACCGAAATAGATTACTCGGACACCCAACCCAACAGACCCTTCTGCTCGAAGTGATGAGTCTCTTAGAGTGGGTGTCTAGTTTAGAAGTGACCAATGCCAGCTTCATATACTCAGGCAGCCCGTATTTGTTGGCGACAATAACCTTTGACGGATTCAGTGACGAACAAAGCTGAGTACTTGATTCATTCTCCGAATGGTAAAATTATTTCCAGCTAAATCCTTAATCACCCGTTTAAAACATTGGATAATGTAGAAAAATCTCAAATAATTCAGAAAAACGTAGGTTCGCTATCAATCTAGTTTGTCAAACACCCTTGGCATTCTGATACCGATACTAAAGGGCTGATACAGGGCTTTTTGGAAAGGTTGGGATCAGAAATGTCAATGAATATTGAGTTTCTTGAAAATATCCCAAGAGATAAAAGTGGTGAATTTAAATGGATTGGTTCACAGGTTACTTAGTTGTCAAGAAATATTTTTCAAATATAGGTTAAAATCTAACACTTCCAAAATATTCAATTAGTGTAAAAAAACATGGATAAACTAATTAAACCATTGATTTTATGTATATTAATACTTCTATCTATTCCAGCTTTCTCGATAGATTTCCCATTACCTGAAAATAACTATGTCCCCGCAAAGATGCCGATGTATCCAGTATACCCTCGTTCCGATGCTGAGACACAAGAACACGCCCGTCACCGCTGGGCACATCCAGATTTTCGATATGAGATTCCTATAGGTGTGCAAGGCGGTGCATGGCCATTTAAATACGAGATAGTGTCAGGCCCACCGGGATCGACTATAGGACAGATGTACGGTGATGAGAATTACGGTGTTGTTACATGGATACCAACAGCCAGCAGTGGAAAAGTGACGTTTACTGTAAGAGTTACAGATCAGGAACTGAATACCATTGACTTATCTTGGTCAACTACTATAGATGCTAACCAGTTTTTATTTATACAGGACGGATGGACAGGTGCCAAAAAAGGAACAATATCAGAGCCACTTGAAGATGTTTCAGATTGGTACCTGGATAGTGACTCAGATTCAACTTATGCAAATAAAATTATAGTTTTTCGTGAAGGCGTGTATGAGTTAAAAGGTGACCCATCAAAAAACAATAATGTTTCTATAAATAGTGGAATAAAAACTCCTTCATTAATTGGTTATCCGAACGAAGTACCGAGAATAGATTGCTCAAGCTCTCGGATATTTACTCGAAATGGATCAAGTTTGAACGATATTTATATTTCTGGCATACGTTGGGAGCATGCAAGGCAGGACGTTTTTAATGCACATTTCTTCTGGCTAACAGGAAACACACAGAGGGACACATTTTGGAAAAACTATTTTTATGACATGGGACCCGGCACTGTCGGAAACGATAATACCAATGCCGTTTTTGTCTCTAACACTAGTACGTTAAAAGAGCATTTCTTATTCAAACATAATACCTTAGATTCCATAACTAACGGAGTCGGCAACAACAGCGGTTATTTCGATTTGTATATAGTTAATTACGTGCTTATGGAAGAGAATACCGCAAAGAATTGTATTACAGGTCATGGTTTCTGGGCTAAGGACACGACTAATTTTGTAACCATTAGAGGGAACAATGCCTATGAAAATAACCGAGGCGCTCAAATAGTTGTAGGAATGGCAAGTGATGCACAATTCGGAGCGCCTCATGATTATGAAATATGTTGGAACAGGGTTGTCCTACCTACCGGGAAGAGCAATCAGTTACTTATGCAGTTTTCTACAGAAAATTTATGGCCAGGCCAACACTATAACGAATATATTTATCGTAATACATTTGTAAATGGTCATAGTGAAATACGTTTTGTTGGTGCTGAAAAAATTGAAGCAGATGCAAATATTATAGTTAGTGATGCTTTAAAGTGGTGGGATACATCCATTATGACAACAGTTATTCCTAACCTTACGGGCGGAGAGTCAGCTGGAATCACGGATAGTGCTGGGGCCTTGATAGGAGAGTATCGAGCAAAATATCTTGGTAGAGTAGGACATGAAGTCTCCTCAGAATATGTTACAACTCCAAAAGAGCCTATATTAAACGTAAAGTGAGGTTTTTAACGGATTTTGTTCTTCGGTTGCTTTTGGCGCATAAATAGGACCATCCAAACATTCCGTTCTGCTCGGAGTGATGAGTCTCTTAGAGTAGGTGTCTGGTTTAGCAGTCTAGAGTTTACGGAAATATATCAAAATCCATCTGGACACCAACTCTAAGGAATTGTAAATATGGGTGTCTGGATAGTCTGTCAGGTATATAGCCGCCAGGCGCTTTTCTCCGAAGTGTGCGTTTGTGGTCGTACAGAGCAAGAGTTGCTCCCGCACATCCATGTGCCATCACAAGCGTGCAAATTACGCTGTAATGTGATTCACACAATAGGTGACCATGACCATCGAAGCTATTTTCTTCAAAATCAGGAGCCCGCTATTAGAAAGGCGCGGTCAACTGTTTTTATAGGTTTAACGCCTCTGCCGGCGCGACGTAGTCGTATCCCAGATCGTGGGCCACCGCTTCGCAGGTAACCTTACCGGAATAAATATTCAACCCTTCCATGAACGAAGGATTGTCAAGCAACGCCGCCTTGTAGCCCTTATCCGCCAGCGCCAGCGCATATGGCAGGGTTACGTTGTTGAGCGCATAGGTGGAGGTGCGCGGCACCGCACCCGGCATGTTGGCGACGCAGTAATGAACCACGTCATCCACCACATAGATGGGCTCGGCATGGGTGGTGGGCCGGGAAGTTTCGAAACAGCCGCCCTGGTCGATGGCAACATCCACCAGCACAGATCCGGCCTTCATTGCCTTGAGCATCTCGCGTGTTATCAGCTTGGGCGCGGCCGCGCCCTTGACCAGTACGCCAC
>JARRQF010000315.1:0-4574 GCA_037382065.1 Candidatus Thiodiazotropha sp.
CCCGCCAGGCAAAGGCGATTCGAACAACCTATCGACTCTCGGAAAAGCGGTTGCAGACGCTGTATAACGGTGTGGATGCGCTGGACATGAGGGATGAGCAGGTTGAACATCGCGAGGACAACGATAGGCCCTTCATTTTTGGATCAATCAGCACATTGATCGAGCAGAAAGGCATTCCCGTTTTGATCGATGCGGTGGATATCCTGAATCGACGCCATCCCGGGCGCTTCAAGGTCGTGATTGCCGGTGATGGACCATTGAAAGATGAACTGATTCAGCGCTGTAAGGATAAAGGTGTCGAACAGGTGGTTGAGTTCCTTGGTTGGATACGTGATGCCAGTGAATCGGTTTTACCGGGTTTTGATGTTTTTGTTCAGAGCTCAAAGTGGGAGGCGATGTCGGTAGTTATTCTGGAGGCGATGTCAGCCGGTAAACCCATTATTGCCACAGATGTGGGTGAAAATGCAGTGGTCTTGGAACATGAGAAGTCTGGCGTGATTATCTCACCGAATGATGTGCTGCAGCTCGCAGATGCAATGGAACGGTTGTTATTGGATGAAAATCTGCGAAAACAATTGAGCAAACAGGCAAAACAGCGCTTTATTGAGAATTATACGGTTGAGAAAATGGCGGATAATTACTCCAGGCTTTTCGATTCACTGATAGGCTAGTGTCCTATACTAGTACTCATTCATCATGATATTGTCGAAAATCAAGCAATTGATCAAATCGTTGATTGCAAATGCACTCTACTATTCGGGAGTCCTCTCCTATTTAAAACAAAAAACATTATCCAACAGGGCGTTTGTGCTGATGTACCATCGGGTTATTCCGATGTCGCTGATGGATGACATTCACTCAACAGGAGGGATCGTAACCGAGGCGAGTCTTTTTGAGAAACATCTCACCTGGCTTCGTGAAGAGTTTAATGTGCTCTCAGTGCGTAACCTGATTGAACTCTTTGATGCGGGTGGTGAAATACCCTCGGCGAGTTGCCTACTCACCTTTGATGACGGATGGCGGGATAATTATGAATATGCCAAGCCCTTATTGGAAGGGCATTCTGTACCTGCGATGATATTTCTTCCCTATGACTACATCAATAATGAAATTGTGTTTTGGCAGGAAGAGCTTCTGGCACGACTTCTAGCTCTATCATCTAGTGGCGATGTTCGGCATCAGAAATATCTTCAAGCGCTTACCGGTCTCAAAGTAGGTGCTGAAAAACAGAGTTTGCGCGGCTACATTACCAATCTAAAGACTAAGAGTTATGCGGAGATCACAACGATTCTGAACGACCTCAGGAAGGTTCAAAAGGATATCACAGTGGATCTTTCTCAGGATCGATATCTGGACTGGGAACAAGTAGAAGCGATGTCCCAGTCCGTCATCAGTTTCGGTTCCCACACCCTGTCCCATAGGATACTGACCCAAATTGACTCTCAGGAAGCAGAGCATGAAATACAGGAATCGAAGCGTTTACTCGATCAAAAAATTGAGGGTGGAGTCAATGCAATTGCCTATCCGAATGGCAACACAAGTGCTGATGTGGAACACATAGCTGATCGGGCTAACTATCGCATAGGGTTTACAACCAAACCAGGCTATGTTTCGAATCGTTCGAATATCCTGAGTCTGCCCAGGATCAATATTCACACAAATAATTCCCAATCAAAGCCACTGTTCCTGTGTCATATCCTCAATATCTTTTAGTCTGATTATATGAATATACTTTTAACGGATGGAGGGAGTCGTTCCGCGTTGGCGGCGACGCGGTCACTCGGATCCAAGAAGCACCGTGTTTTTGTTGGTTCTGAAAGCATTAAATCCCTGGCATCCTCTTCCAGATATTGCCATCAAGGAATTGCCTATCCCAGTCCACAGGAAGAGCCCGAAGCCTTTATTCGATGCCTAGTGAACTTTGTGGAGGGTAATCACATCGATGTGCTATTGCCTATGACGGATGTTTCGTTGTTGCTGATTTCGAAGTATCGGGAATCGTTTCCCAAGGGGTGTGTCATACCGATTCCGAGCGACGAATCGATTCGAGCGGCGGCGGATAAAAATCACGTGTTGAAGCTTGCCCAGTCCGTAGGTATGAGTGTCCCCGGTTCTTATACCCTATTGGATAATAGCGGGATTGAATCCGGGGTTTCGCAGTGTGGCCTCAACTATCCGGTTGTAATTAAACCATCCAGGTCTCGGATCAGATCGGAGAATGGGTGGATTTTTACTCATGTCGATTATGCTGAGGATCAGCAGGAGTTACAGGAAAAACTGGCGGCGTTGAGTCCGCTTGCTTTCCCTGTTGTACTTCAAGAAAGGGTGGTTGGAAAAGGCTCCGGTGCCTTTTACTGCTTTAATCAGGGTGTATGCGTTGCAAAGTTCGCTCACACCCGGATTCGAGAAAAGCCCCCCTCCGGGGGTGTGAGTGTGGTCCGTGAAAGCAGGCCGGTAGACCCCGTTGTGGATCGTTATAGTCAGGCGCTCTTGGGTAAACTGAATTGGCATGGGGTAGCGATGGTGGAACTCAAGATCGATGAAGCCAACAACAAAGCCTACTTAATGGAAATCAACGGACGTTTCTGGGGGTCATTGCAATTGGCCATCGATGCCGGGGTGGATTTCCCGAATATCTTGGTCGATATGGGGCAGTCAACGGGGGGCTCTGCGCCTCCCGCCGACTATCAGCTTGGAGTGAAAAGTCGTAGGGTCTGGTGCGATGTGGATCTATTACTGGTTTATCTCTTGAAATCGGGCCGGTCACTAAATCTACCTCAGGATCACCCTGGTCGATTGAAAGCAGTACTGTCTATTCTTAAGCCGTATACGCGCAACCAGTATTTTGAGATTTTGAGGCTATCGGATCTTTCACCTTGGCTATATGAATCCCGTGAGTGGTTTAAAACCAATTTCAAATTCTGATGTTTTAACCTAAGTCCACGGATTCAGGTTTAGATTAACTGAAATATTGAGGCCGCATTTTTGCTGGTTCCGCCTCTGCGGCTTGTGTGCGATTTTCAACTTCATGCCGGATCATGCGGTGCATGCCAATCGTTAGGCCCATCAGAATAAACAGATGTGGATAGGTGTATCCGGTTAGAAATGCCGCGCTTACCGCCCAGGCCAGTACCGCCCAGATCAGTGATTGGGGCCAGAAAGGTGTTATGCTGATCTGGTCCTTATACTCAAAGGTCAACGCCAGTGATTTTCTATTCAGGTCGATTGTATGCCAGATGCTGAGCAGATAGATAATTAATCCCGGAAAGCCGTATTCCGCAATGACCTTAAAGTAGACGCTGTGAGTTGAGATCCAGCGGACCGGATCGCCCGGTTTTCTGTACATTCGTCCGTATGCGGAATTGAAACTTCCTGCGCCTACACCCAGGATGGGGTGGTCGACGGCCATCTCCATGGCGGTTGTCCAGGCCGCGATTCGTCCCATCGCCGATGTGTCCTCTTCATAATTTACGATGGTTTCCATTCTCGAGAAATAGTTAGAAGGCGAGAAAAGTACCACACCAATACTAATGGCAGCGAGTAGGGAGAAGCCGGCCAGTTTTTTCGTGGACACAAAAACCAAGTAGTATAACAAACCGGCACCCAAGGCAAGAAATGCCCCTCGGGATTGTGTGCCGATGATCCCTGCGAGAATTAAAACCGACATGCCGATGTAGGCATATTTATAGAGTTTCTTTTCAGTTGTAAATGCAAGGTGAAGCGCGAGTGGAAATGCAACATTCATGGACCAGCCGAAGTCATTTCCATCACCCAGGAAAAAGCTTGCCTTGTAGGTACCAATGCGTGCGGCGCCTAGCTTGTCGACATTGATGATGGCTAATGCTGCATGCATCAAGGTGAATACCAGGGTGAACAATCGGAAGCTCTTTTTATCATTGATAAGGAAGGCCCCGATGATGGTAAAAGCAAAATAACCTATTTGGGCTTTCAGGGGTTCTATTGCGTAGTGACGTACCAGGCCATGAGCCAATGCAAATAGTGTCAGAAAGATGAAAAAGAGGGTGTAATTGAAGAGTTTGTATTCGGTCAGCTCGGAAACGTTGTACTTTGATAGAACGATAATCAGCAGCATCCCGGAAAGCCCCAGGGTTATGGGCAGGGCGCTATAGAAGGGTATATAGTGGCCCATTCCCACATATTCTGCGGTAATCACAAATAGGTAGAGTGCTAACAACATAGGGTAAGTATAAAACCTGCGTACTTTTTAGTACCGGAAGAGCTGTCAATTTTACATTCTGATCCGAAGCTTGAGCGCATTCGGACTATAACATATAAATGGCTGAAAAATAAGTATAATATTCACTTTTGCAAGTCTCGATATCAAGGTATTATTACCTCAGAGAAAATCTGTGGCACTGATTTCACAGCGTGGTATGGAAGAGGCCAGCGGAGTAGTGTCGATCGCCAGGATTCCTGACATAGGGTTGTTCAGTACGTCGTTGGAGTGTCCTAATTTGTTGAATTATAATCAATTAGCTTGAGCTGGTGCTATGTCAGAAATCCTGGCGATCGACACTACTCCGCTGGCCTCTTCCATACCACGCTGTGAAATC
>JARRQF010000316.1:0-4549 GCA_037382065.1 Candidatus Thiodiazotropha sp.
ATTTAAAAGATACTATTAGTTGTTGGTGCGGTGTCTTAACGTCGAACAGAAAAAATGGCGAGTGTCAATTTTCATTGGAACTAAGTAGTTTTAAAGAAGAGTACGTAAAACCCTGGAAAGCTGACATAATTAATTTAGTAGGCGATGAAATGGATAAATGGATTAATAAGAAACTATCTCAACCTGAAAACTCAACTGAAAAACCAAAACTACTATTTTTAAGGTATGAAATAAAAAATGGCTCTATATCTTCATTATGACATGAAGTCGACTAAAATGCATAACAAAGCGCTGTTGTCGGAATCGCTCGCTGCGCTTGCTCTCCACAAAGAGCGGCGTTGTGCATCTTAATGCATAAGCTGGATTACCTATCAGGCACCGAATGGATTGAGCATTCTTTCGCACCACAATTCGCGAGTGTAGAGTTGCAAGACGGTTCAAGTCGAGTAGTTGCGGGTGTACCGCATGGAGATACCGAAATATTCGAACGCTTAGTGTCTTCTCTGAAATCACCCTATTTCCTACTTTATATTCTTCATACGCCGCGAGGTGAAGGTGAAGCAGATCGTTACCAGAGTCCTGCGCTCTCAGTAAAGCAATTGCACTCATTTATATCAAAGTTCAAATCTTTCCTTTCCGGTGATGCGAGGTTTGATATCTGGGCACACTCATCAACTGAAAATGCCACACTAGTCTGGGAGCGTCACAATGTTCTGTACGCATATGGCCCTATAGAAAAATTCTCGAAAGTTTTGCGCTCCATGGGGTTTTACGCCGGAGAGCGGGAGATTCCGGCGCCCCATGCACACAACTACCGAAGAGAATTGGATTGTTATGCAAAGGAGTTACTTACTGTATTCGATTGGTCTTGGTCTCCTCTTCACAATGAGGATGAACAATAAACCAATGTAAGCGCCCAAGAAGAGAATTCTTTTGCAATGTCTTAGAATCATAGTAAATGAATATTACTGATCTGAATATAGCTAAATCTATCTGCAAGCAAGCAGTTAACAAGTCCAAACACGATGACTTGGTAAAGCTGTCACCTTTTTTGTTCCAAAAAATCTGCCAACTTCACCAATCCTGTGTTTGAGGCGTTACAAGACGAAGTGATATGGAATACTATCCAGTAAAATATAAACTAAATTATAAAAATCATTTTATTATATGGTGCGGTAACGACATTGATCATGTGTTAGTAATAAACGGATTTATTGCAGTATTTCAAAATCTAACTGAAATTAATAAATATGCTAGTGCTAATTCCCTGAAGCTAAACTCAAAGCCTATCAGTTATGAGCTTGATAAAATTAAGTTATGGTGTAAAAATCCAACCTCAAAGATTAACTGTGTAGCTTTCCTTGACTCATGGAATCTGTTTGGTGATATTGCAGCCTCCTTCCCTCAAGAACATGAGAAATTTGAAAGCCTTACTAAAAAATACTTATCCCAATACAATAAGCTATTTTATGGCTGTAATTTAGATCCAATTCGCAGGAATAAACCCAAATACTACCCTATATGGTCAAATTCAGATATAAATTACATTAAAAGTATTTTTAGGCATGGTTTTAAGCTCATTAATCAAAGGTGCCGCACATATACTGAGCTTCGTTCGAGCCGCACAGTTTCAACGTTATTCTGAAGTTAAAATAAGTGAGCATTGATGGATGGAATCGTATTTATAGGTCTTCAAGCTAGCGGAAAGTCTTCTTTCTTTTTGGAGCACTTTTATAAAACACACTTGCGGATCAATATGGATATGTTAAAAACCCGTAACAGAGAAAAAATATTATTTAAAGCCTGTCTGGAGGCAAAACAACCAGTTGTAATTGATAATACCAATCCAACAAAGGTAGAAAGAAAAATATATATAGAAGAATTTATTGCTAATCGTTTTAATGTAACTGGCTACTATTTTAGCTCAAGCATTGAACAGTGCCTTACAAGAAACGTGATGCGTGAAGGTAAAGAGAAAGTTCCAGATGTGGCAATAAAAGGTACATATAATAAGCTAGAGCTTCCAGATTATTCTGAAGGCTTTAATGAATTATTTTACGTAACCATAAATAATGGCTCATTTATAATCGAAGATTGGAAGCATGAAGTTTGATGATTTAGATAAAAAAATGCGTGTATATGAAAATGCGCATGATCACTGTGTTCTACCAGGAATTTATATGGTGGCTAGAATTGATGGAAGATGTTTCACAAAATTAACAAAAGAAAAACATCAATTCAAAGCGCCATATGATATTAAGTTCAGGGATTTCATGGTTGAAACCGTTTGTCACCTAATGCAATGCGGATTCAAGGTCACCTACGGATTTACACAAAGTGATGAAATATCTCTATTGCTAGATCTTAATGAAAACTCATTTAAAAGAAAAGAACGCAAGTTAAACTCGGTACTTGCGGGCGAAGCAAGTGCTAAATTCAGCATGCTATTAGGTGATTTAGGGGCTTTTGATTGTCGAATATGCCAATTGCCTAACCAACAACTGGTGGTAGATTATTTTCGTTGGAGAAATGAAGATGCACATCGAAATGCACTCAATTCACACTGCTACTGGAATTCAAGAGTTAATGGAGCATCACCAAACGAGGCATCAGCATATTTCTTAAAAATGTCCGTTGCTGAGAAGAATGAATACTTGTTCCAAAACGGCATTAATTTTAATGAACTTCCTAATTGGCAAAAACGTGGTGTCGGCGTTTATTGGGAAGAATATAAAAAAGATGCAATAAACCAAAGGACAGGTAAGGCATTAAAGGCAAGCAGAAGGTGTTTAAAAGTAGATTACGATTTACCTATGAGAGATTTATATAGTGTATTTGTGTCAGATATTGTCGCAAAATCAGCATAACAAGGAAAATCCATCTGACAAAATAGTGCGTCCTTTCGCTGCGCTACACTGTGCAGAATTTTGTCGCTGATTTACGACGTTGGGAATAGAAAATAGCAGAGGCAGACACGTCTATGCATAAAGTCTTCTATCACATCACCAGAATGCCGAAAGATGTCCCTGCTGAGTCGGCGGTGCTTATAGACATTGCAGAAGTGTATTCTGAGCTTTTCCCGCTCCTTAAAAAGGACGGGGAGTTCCTTGGTATAATTGATGAGGCTGGCACCACATTACAAATGATGTATCACGAAAATGACGACACCTACTGGACTGAAGTTCCATGTCCCGAGCGAGATGGCTCGTATGGCAAATTACTCAGTTTTGATGAAGCCGAAGATCTTATAAAGAGTCTAAATGGTTGTATCCAAAAATCTGGCTATGATGGCTTTTCATTCTCAAGTTGGTGACAGCATGTTCTTAATTAAAATCAGCCACCTGAACTGACAATAGAGTTCAAAGAAAGCGTTCAAAACTGCAATGGTGGACAACAATATGGGGCGTACGTCTACATCACCGGTGCCACCAACTCTTCATCCAAATGATGATCTGGCACTGTGGTGTCCATTGTATACCAGAAAGGAAAAGGTCTGGTAAAAATGTAATTAGCTGACAGTGATAGGCCCAAGCAGTACCTTAGCTATTTCGTAGAGCCTCGCCTTATCGCTGTCAGATAGCTTCATATAGGTGTGCAGCAGATCCCGTATGTCTTGTGGAAGGGGTTCACAGAACGTATTTTCGATGCGGGTTTCATCGAGCCACCCGCGAGGTTTTTTTATGTATTGCTCACATCGTCTGACCATGTCATCAGGGATCTTCTTTAGCGGATTCGCTTGCAGTTTTTCCAAACGCTCGCCAGTGAGTTTCAGTGCATTCAGGAACTCTGGAAGTTCGGCTGCGGCTGCGATTTCATCAACAACCGCCATGAAGTTACAGTAGCGGGTGGTGTAGAGAGCAGTGGCCCTGGGCGATCCGACCCCGTAAGTAATCCAAGCAGGCTCTACTTTCAATATCTCACTGAGCATCAGCGTCTCATCAGGCCCAGGTGTCGAAATCCCAAGTTCGAAGTTGTTGATGCGACCGCCACTCCAGCCCAGACGTTGGCTGAGTGCTCGGCTGTTTGTCTCCTTGGCCATCAGTCGTGCCTGACGGATGCGCTTACCGATCTTTACATAGGTCTGATTCGGTTTTGCGGATTTTTTCTGGCTCCCATTGTCGGGATTTTTGGGAAATTTCTTTTGCATGCCGATAAGCCTAACACAAAAATCCAAAAAATTTGGAATTAGTGGTTGCAATATCCAAATTCCTGACTACAATACAACGCAATTGAAATCACGGTAACATTTCGCCACCCATTATTTACGAGATGAAAATGACTTCCTTACAGCTATCACACCTATCAACGATGCACGCGGGCTCAGCCAGTCCGGCGTCCGTCTGCGTGTGTATATATGGCTGTCAGGATTCGCTTGAGTTTCGCGCAAGAATCTATGAGCTCACCCAAGTCACATCCGATTACCGTCCCGAAATTACCAGGAAAGGGAATGGTATGACGTAACCTCCAAAGGACATTTCCGGGAGGTTACCTGAAAAACCAGGCACCTCCCGAGGATCACACGAGAACCCCGGTTGGTGCCCCCAGAACG
>JARRQF010000317.1:0-4535 GCA_037382065.1 Candidatus Thiodiazotropha sp.
CAAGCAAGTCGGGACGATTAAGATAAAGCCCAGAGCAAATCAAAAAGAAAATGCTGAGCTTATCATTCCCCTTTTCGATGTGTGAAGATGCAACAAGAACAGCGAGAAGCAATAGGAGGTGGGAGAGTGGGTTCTCCAAACCAGATGTCGAAAAATCTACGAAAGCTTTTGATAGGACAACTGCCAACCCGATTAGTACCAGAACAAAAGGGTTGCGGGATATGTTATTGAGCAGCAATCCAAGCGAAATAATTGTGACGGTTATGGATATAACAAACGTTGTATAAAATACGTTTCCTGATATTAGGGAGCCTAACGATAAAATAAAAAACCAAAGCGGGTGCGTATAGGCCTGAACCCTTTCGTCAATATTAAATGTTGGGCCAAATCCATGTATAAAGTTTAGAACTGTCCGCAGGGTAATTGCTGCGTCATCGGATATCCATGCGGTCCTTAGCAAGACCAGAAGAAACAGTAGTGTAAAAGCAAAAACAAATTGCCTGTTATTTAAGGATGCCGATTCCTTTTTTTCAATCAACTGCATATGCCTGTTCTCGTTCGTTATTCTGAGATTTATGTGAAACCAAGACACTTATCCAACGCGA
Source organism: Candidatus Thiodiazotropha sp. (assembly GCA_037382065.1). Classification (GTDB taxonomy): domain Bacteria; phylum Pseudomonadota; class Gammaproteobacteria; order Chromatiales; family Chromatiaceae; genus Thiodiazotropha. The sequence continues at coordinate 606 of JARRQF010000317.1, forward strand.
GACCCGTGCTGCCAACAGCAACTTAAAGGTTTGCTCTAATGTGCCCTTGGCCTGTAAGTGAAGGTGTCCGTGACAGCCGTTACTCTGATATTGCTGGGCTAAAATATATCGGCAAAGCTTCTGCCGTTCCCACGCCTGCCCCGCAACCCCGGCATGTAGGCTGAATCCGGTATCTTTCGCTACTTGGGCAATGCGCTCGCTGTCCTCCCAGGTTGTGATGGTCTAGTCTGCAGCCTGAATACCTTGCGGCGTTGTTGCGGTCCGATGGCAATGCGTTCATCCAGGGCTTGCCACACCATATTTGGCTAGATTTTTTAACGCTATGAAACCAAATACTCAATTAAGCGTTTATCAGAATTATTTACGATGTTTAATTGAAATATAGTTTTGAATGCTTTAACAGAATTGATATTTAAACACTCACTAACCAGATCATCACTATACCTTACCACTCAGTCAACAGTTATATCATGACCAGGATTCAACTCATAAGTGAATACCATGACCATGTACAAAAACGGAAAACTGGCTGCATGATAGGCTTGAAATATCCTTTTCTCCGACCTCAATCTATTCAACTCTCTAGATTCCACCCTGAATCCACCCTCTTTCTCCGCCTTCCAGACATTCCGGCTTAATTCAAGTAACTGTTTTTCTCATCGCATTCCAGGATACCCTCGCGCTGCAAAAACCCGGCTACCTGTTGTTCTTGCATTTTGAAGTCACCTTGACTGATCTACCCAGGAGAGTGAATACCTAATAGCTGGCTGTAATGATCTTCTATATCAATGAGTACAAATACGCCTCTACTTGTTGCTCGAAATGCGGCTATTTTACAGTCACTTCACACGAATCCGCGAAGAACCATGAGGTATTTTTTGTTTTAGCATAGCCCGAGATAGTGTCCGGATATCCCGCCCGATCTCTGAGAAGATGAAATTACGAAAAAACAGGAGCTCAGAGAAGGGGGACGAGATGCAGATCAAGACTATCCTAAACCGGCTGCATAAGTTAAAGTCTTTTCCCAACGACCTTAACATCATCCCTTCACTGAATGGTGATAACTATGAAGCTTTCATGATATTGTATAAGACCTTAATACCCTGACAATTACGGATAACCCCTATGGAGTCTTCAATACAAACAGTGGAACTACCGAATCTGCCAGTTAAAGCGGGCATAACATTGACCGAAGTTGTAACCAGGCTATGCAAGAAGCTGGGCGACAATCTCTATTCCTGCATTTTGTACGGCAGTGCAGTTCGCGGCTCTTTTAATCCCCAAAACTCCGACCTCAATGTATTAATTATACTTAACGAGTCGACACCCGATGCACACCGTGAAATTTCCAGAATTCTAAACACAAAAATCCGCATCGAACCCTTCGTAATCAGCAGAATCGGCATGGAGAGAAGTTTCGAAGCCTTCGCTATCAAATTCTGCAGTATCCAGCGCCACTATCGGGTATTGTTCGGTGAAGACCCGCTACATGACCTGGTGATCGATGAGCGGATTTTGAATTTTCTCACGGAACAATCGTTACGCAATCTTCGGTTGCGCGTAGTTCGTGCCTACATTCATCTGGGTAGCGAACGCAAGCGATATATCGATTACATCAATCAAATCATGCCGCAGGTGTTCACCGACATCGGTACCGCGTTTCGCGTGCGCGGTTTTCCGGTCATGGAGGGATTCTCGGAGAGAATACCGTTAGTACGGGAACAACTGGGTGACGCAGCAAACGTCCTTGAGGATTTATTGGCACTAAAGGGAAGAAAGATGGCACTATCTGATAGAGACATCTTCAGGTTGCATGAAAAACTCTTCACGTTATTGGATAGAACCGTCACCTGGTTATCGTAATGAGCAACACCTATAACATCCGCTGTCCGATTTGCCTGCGACACAAGTCGGTCGCAAAAACCACCTCGGTATTTGAGTCCATTCCCTGCGATGGATGCGGTTCATCTTTCGAACTTCAGAATGCATTACCTGTAGCGAAAGAAACGACAACCACTGTTATCGAAAATTCCAGAATAGTGGAAAACTATGACAACCAGGTAAACCGCCTTATTACCTGGTCCGCGCCACTAGCCATCATCATTTTTATTGTGGCGACATCCTACACTAACTCACTGGATGGTCCTGGGTTTATGATATTCCTGCTTGCGGTATTCCTGGCAACATTTATAGGCTCGTTCTTGGTTAGGGCGTTATGGCTGGACATCGACCTTATCCGAATTATCGCATTCCTGTTTTTTGAATCACTCTGCATCTACCGCTTGATTTTTGGATATAACCACGGTATGCATAACTTCAGTTTGATGTTAATCGCCATGCCCATTGGCGGAATACTCTATTTCGTTCGCCTGGATAACTCAAGATCTCAAGGAACCGGCTGCAGTGGTGGTGGAGGTTGCGGTGGCGGTTGCGGTGGCGGTTGCGGTGGCGGTGGCGGCTGCGGCGGTTGCGGCGGCTAATACCAGAATCGAGGTGAAATTCACTGTCTCTATTGCGATTCGATCCGACTCACAGCGCGCCAACAACCCGGATCTGCACGAAAAGGGTCTCCAGTGTCCGCGTATGCTAGACAGCGCAAGCCGCCGCGACAACTATCCTCGAATTCACAAGCTTCGCAACCCGCACAAACCCTTGTGGGATCGCGCAGCATTCTAAAGATTTTTGATTCGCGATAGATTCTGCACAATGAGGTTTCAAAAATATTGCCGGCGGAAATCGGAAGTCGTCGACATGGAAGTACGGTACCGTCAGGCAATACCGTAATCAGCCCGTGACCGGCGTTGCAGCGATAGGGCTTGCCTCCGCTTAGCAAAAATTGCAGCGCCCTATGCATCGCAATACCTCCCCTTTTTCGCCTTCCCGCTCGTTTCGTGGCTTGCGCCGACATGATTGCGAAAAATTCCTTGGTCTCCTCAGGTGACAGCGACTCGTTATCCGAGCGGTTCGCAGCCCCGGCCGGAATCAGCCTGTCGGACCATAGCCGGCTGACCCCGTAGCGCTGGCAGACCTCGGCGACAAGCGGAAATTCGCGAAAATTCTGCTGGTGCGCGGTAAACGAAACCAGGGTTCGGATACCGACGCCATGCAAAATCCGCAGGCAGTTCAAAACCTGCTCATAGTTACCCTTGCCGCGAATCGCATCGTGTCGTGCCTGGGAACCTTCCAGGCTCACCTGAATGAAACTCGGAGAAAGCCCTTTGAGAAAACGCGCCGTTGCTCGGTCGATCAACAAGCCATTGCTAAGGATGGCAAAGGGAATACGACGGTTTCGTATCTCTTTCAGCAGTTGAAGAAAATCCCCCCTCACAAAGGGTTCACCGCCGGTAATATTGATATGTCCGCTTACGCGCCTGCCCTGTTCGCTTAATGCAGCCAGCAGCATCTCATACTGATCGAGGATGCCGAGCAATTGCGCAAAACCCACTCCTTGCTCCCGATAATCTTCCTGATAGCAATGCTGACAACGAAGATTGCATTTATCGGTAATATGCCACTGCAGGAGCAGATGCTCCGGATTGGCATGCCTACTTGTCCATGGGTTCCCGCAGAATGCTTCGGTATTCGATTTCATATCTCATTATTGCATAGACGGCAGCAGGCTGTTCAACCTAGTGTAGTGTCTCATACTAATGTGCGTTTAAAGAGGCCCGCACGGGTCCCAAGGTAAGGCGTACCCCAAGGGTATTTCCTGCGGGCTCGACGCGCAGGCAATGGCAGGCCCTTGTCAAGCGGCGCAACCCAGCATTGGGGCCTGTGCGGACCTCCCTCCGGGTGAGACGCCAAGGCAAGGGAATGCTTGTTTTATTTATATATTCTATGTGCTTACGAATTTCTATATACGTTATACCATCATCTACCTACAGGCAATTTAGCGGGGAACCGTGATGACCGTCTCCAAGCTCGACAACA
>JARRQF010000318.1:0-4531 GCA_037382065.1 Candidatus Thiodiazotropha sp.
GATGCCAATACCGCCGCCTTGGCTGGACCACCCCGTAAATGCCCAACCAGAGCATAGGCCACTCTGATGAAATAGTGGCCGCCACCAGCTTGCTCCAACAAACTTCCGAACATCACGAATAAAAATACGAATCCAGCGGAAACCCCCACCGCCACACCAAACACCCCCTCAGTTGAAAGCCATTGATGAGAGGCGACCCGTTCCAGAGAGGCACCCTTATGAGCTAGTAGATCAGGTAGCCAGGGTCCAGCAAAGGTATAGCCAAGAAAGCAGATGCCAATCACCATCAACGGCCAGCCCAAAGCACGTCTAGTCGCCTCAAGCAGCAGCAACACACCAACCACTGCCACTGCCACATCAAAAAATATGGGTGCCCCGGCGCGATCAGCCAAAGCTTCGTAAAACAGAAACAGGTAGCTCGCACAAAAGGCGGCGGAAAAGGCCAGAAACCAATCGATCAATGGAATGTCATAGGTAACCTGACGCCGAAAGGGAAAACTCAGATAGGCGAGGAAAATCGCAAAAGCGAGATGAATAGAACGAATCTCAGTATTATTAAAAACCCCAAAACCGAGACTGAATGGCAGAGGAGAGGCAGCCCAAAGTTGGAATAGCGCCCAACTTAACGCAGTCCCCATGAGAAATTTTTTCTTCCATCCTGTGCATTGCCTCGCACCATATTCAACGGCCTCAATCATTTCGAGTTTGTTTACGATATTCTGTTGCATTGCGCTTCAGCACCCTAAATAACAACCTACAAAAAACATGGTTAAACTATGCAATTAAAGAAATTTCCGCCTACTTTAGCATGCCAGCTTCTAGCCACCAGCAACCAAGCATTACAAAACCTGATACTGCCTTTTATTTGCTTCAGCACAAACAAGCGCGTGCTGACCGCTGGCATCGGCCTACTAGCCTCCTATCTACCTCTCATGTCCCCTCCCGCCAGCAGCGATGAATTAGCCCCAGAACCGCCTCCGCCCCCAAGCGAATGGAAACACCAAGTTGAGCTGGGCCTAAACAGTGCCTCAGGAAATACCGAAGCCATGAGCCTCCATACAGGATATGATGCCAACTACGCAGATCAAGAGGACCGATGGAAATTCTCATCGGCATATGATCGTTCAAAAAGCGATGGCAAGTTAACTGGAAACCTTTTCTTCTCCGACCTGAAAAAGGAGTGGCTTTGGCCAGATTACCCCTGGTTCTCTTTTCTTCAGGGACGCTATGATTGGAATCGTTTCAAGGAGTGGAAATATCGTCTATCGTTATCAAGCGGTATCGGCTATCAACACTTCAAAAATGAAGCTTGGGATGTCCGCACTCGTCTAGGTTTGGGTGGTAATCTCACCCGTGGCGACGATATCGACGTATCAACGCCTGAATTGATTTTAGCTCTTGACCTGGATTGGACCATATCGGAAAAAGAGGCGTTTGAATTCACTACTGCCTTTTATCCAGATCTGAAGGAAAAAGGGGAGTACCGCAATCTCAGCAAGATAAACTGGGTCATCAAAATGGCGGAGGCGAACCATCTATCGATCAAGCTTGGTTTAAGCAATGAGTACAACTCAGCGATCCAGGGCCAAGAGGGTGAAAGTGAGGGTGCGGATTCAAAAAACACAGAAAAAAATGACTTTGCCTATCACCTATCGTTAGCCTGGCAGCTTTAAAAGCCAGTTTTAACCGTCAATATCGGCCGTCACCATGCCAATGATGAGCAATAAAGAATACCTCAAAAATCACATGAGAGGATTTTTACAGAGGTAAATATTACCCAATTACATCTGAGGTTCACTATTGAGCGACTGGTTATCAAACACCGAATCAGATGCAAAACAAGGCGATGCCGATATTGACAATCCCACGCAGAGTGAGGCCAAGAGGGTGTTGTAAAAGCATGCCTAGAATATTCGCAAAAGTCGTAGGATGCGGAATTCGAACCCTGGCGTGAACAAGCCCTTGGGTGCCACACAGTAAGCTGATGTTTACGATGCGCTCGAAAAGTAGACTCCCTCTCCCCTTGCGGGAGAGGGCCTGGGTGAGGGGATCCAATAACTGCTGAGCTCGCTAAACTTCTCAACCAAAACGAAATGCTTTGCAACATTTTTGTGGCGATTTGTTTCTATTATGCACGAAAACGAGTCCTTTGTAGTGCAATTGCCCTGGGGGGTGAGTAGTTACCATTAGGTTTACTTTAGATATTCCTCTGGCCAATCAACTTCTAGCCCCATATTCAATACTTTAGAAGGAGAGCATTCAACGAAGTCTATTACCACAAAAAGCTCAGCACCACACTAGCATCGTATCCATAGTTGGCACCCAAATTACTTTCACTCCATCCGGAAAATCCTTTATCGGAGATAGGCCACCATGCCATTCTATCACCCAATTTATAAGTACGATCATGAAATCGACCGCTATCATCTCCATCGTAGTCTGAGCAGAAATGGGTTTGACATTTAATTAATGACTTATTTTTACAGGAAGGGCAGTAACCTTCAATTTCAATCCAATTATATGCACTCATTAGAAACTCTCCCCACCAAGCCTCGATGCATTCATAAAGTTCCGCAGTTTCCTATCTCAAGTGATTAAAGAAACTCCTTCTGCTTGTGTTCCAGACTTGGCTACATTCCCCCCCTAGCGCTTAAAAACTCCCTAAGGGCCTGTTTATCACCTCGGACTAAGAATTCTCTAACAGCCCGTCTTGATACAACAGGAGTTCGCCCTACTAACACAGCATCAACAGTTGCGGATTCCCCCTTCTCGATCGCTGCCACCAAAGCATTATTATCAAGTACTGCTCGCCCCTTTGGAACATCCCCACCCTTTTTCTTTGAAAGAACTAAGGTAACTATTCAGCAAAACTTAAAAAGTACACTATCTAGATTAACATATACTTAGTTGTCTTCCAGCATAACCTAGAAGGGAAATATACTATAAATAACCGATTCATTAATTAGGTCGCATTCCTTACCAAGCTAATTATGTCGCACCAAAAACTCATGTGATAATAGCCACAGACCAGAATCGAAAGAAATCCAAAAAGAAAGCTAAAAACGATAAGAAGCCTGGTGATCAGAAGAGGCATACTGGATCAAACCTTAAGCCGGTAGATGATCCTGATAAAGTCAAAGTGATAAAAGTTGATCGACGCATCATCCCGAAAGGATTTCACTATCAAAAGGTGGGCTACGAGCGGGTGGAATCTTTTGAGCAGTGGATCAAAAAGCAGCTTATCACGTCTGATCTCATTCATGCTGATGAAATAGGTATCAATATAGGCGGCAAGCGCCACTGGTTGCACTGCGCTTCAAATGCTTCATTAACACTCTTCGGCCCTCATAAAAAACGAGGTACAGAAGCTATGGATGAAAGAGGAGTACTCCCTTTCTTTAATGGGAGACTCTGTCATGACCACTGGAAACCCTACTATCATTACAGATGTATCCATACACTGTGTCATGCACACCACCTTAGGGAATTGGAGCGAGCTTGGGAACAAGATGTCCAGCAGTTTGCTTTCGATCCCTTGATGGCGCAAAAATATTTTGCCGAGTTCGCAGCTACCTATCAACCTGTCGTAAGCACGGGATAACTGCAACCAAAGCATTAACTCTACTTTTTCAAGGAAAGAATCCTGATTTTATGAATGAAGGTACTGAATAGTTACCATTGTAACCCTTCCTTTCAGTGAAAATAAGTAGCACCATGAGTACATACATACAATTCACCTAAGAACAACACCACGATCACTGAAGCAACTCTAAAAATCGGACAGCTTTGCAGAACGAATAATCTTCTCATCAAAACTGCCATAGATCATAGATTTAACACATGTCGCCCATACCTATTTCAGCCATTTCTTCGCAATAGCTGTTGTAGTCACTATCAGTCATGTAATCTATAGCGTCGAGAATTTGGGTATCATATCTATTGTAGATAGCTGTTCCCACTTTATACCCCCCCATAAAGGCGCCTGAAACAGCTCCCCAACCTGGAAATGTGGTTAATGCTATACGGGCAGATGTGAATGGCGTATCAATAGCACTCATAAGTCAGTCAAATAGCTGATGATTTTTCTTTCGATGACATAATTTAGCGGCTAAGTAGTCATTGGGCATTTTTTATTAATGCCGATTAACGTTTTCTGTGTTGGGCAAATGATGGATGTCCCAAACACGCGTTCCCAATACGTTCTACCTCAGGAAAATTCGCAAAAGTTTAAGAAGGGTGGGGCAAGGCCCCACCAAATTCTGAATGTGATGGTATCAGCTTAAACCCGACATAAACCGTAACCTAAAACCTGACAATTCAGTTTGAAATAGACAGTAACGGTTTTAATCTGAATATAGATAAACGGTGCTAGAATAAGAAAATAGGCAACTGAAAATGGTGCAATTAAATCATTCTTAATCAGTCCGAATACAATGAAGAAAAAACCGAAAACAAATATTGCTACACCAGGGCAGATTAAGGCGAAACTTCCTGCATCCCGCGTCTCTCCCTGCAGGTAATCTTGAAAATA
>JARRQF010000319.1:0-7846 GCA_037382065.1 Candidatus Thiodiazotropha sp.
AAATTGCCTGATATGTAGGCGATTTCTATTGGATATCAGACGATATTTCACACCTACTATTTTTATACGTCAACCATCATCTAGTCATGACAATCAGCAAAAGAGATTTGCTTATGCTGCATAAGGTTTTTCTTTGCAGCATTTAAGGGGTATTGCGACATTGCCCCTATAAAAAGCGTGAAACTTTACGTGCAAGAAGTCCTATCTGGGCTGCTTTTGTGATGCCTTTACTCGTTCCCAGAGACACCAACCGGCCGGCGCTTCTCAAATATCCCTACCCTTAGCAACTTCAGTAAGGTAAACGTTAGCGTAGTACCCAGGATTCGTAAGATCACAGAATACACCTCCAAACTCGGCGAAATTAAGCACTACCTTTTCCTACATTTAATTTAATTATCACATCATCAATCATGCCAGGATCAGATAACAATTCCGGTCCATTCGATAGTATAACTATTTTAAAGACATATAGAATTTCAGCAGTAGATGGCTTACGTCCAAATCTATCGATATAATCGAGCGAAATTTTATTTATAGCAATACTTAACTGATCAATAGGTTTATCGCCACTTACAATTTCATATCCGCAAAACTTCCCATTATCCCATGCCATAATATACACAACCTCCTAACTTGCGAAGTTCTTTCCAACACTCTTTAACGCCAAACCGCCATTTCTCCGCCGCCTAGGCACATAATGGCTTCCCCATTTTACCTCTAAAACCAACAATCAATCTACAAACTCTTTATTCAATTCCATACTCATTGTCCTTTCAGTGACTACGACGCTTGTTCATGCAATTTCTTGTAGGGTTAATGAATTCGCCCAATGAGTTAAGATAAATGGAATAGATATCAGGCAATGGGCAGGCCGAAAAAAGAGCGCAAGTTCTTACACGTTTTAGTCCTTATAGGAGTTGGCCAGAGTAACCTGACGATTTGCCTATAAAGCTAAAAAACGCTATGATATTTGTTTTGTATTCAACTATACCTCATATACCACCTACGCCGATGTAGATAGAAAAAACAGAACTAAAAGGAAGTTGGTTGGAATCTAGATGTGCGTAGCTCAACACCACTTCACTACCTTCAGTCTCAGCGAATATTTTGTCATCCAGAGCGTAGCTAAAGCTCTGCGCCTCATCCTGATGAGTCTTAAAACGTGTGGCATTGAATTCAGCCTTTAAAATATCATTCGGATTTTTCTTATTGAACCATTTACTCCAGACCGGCATTTTCTCCAGCATATCGCCCAACCGCTGTGATGCAACACTGTCGGAAACAGCATCGGGTAACAGTAGCGTGATTGTGAAGTTATACATGGTGCAGTGTTTCTGTTCGATCAACATGATCGAACCATCTGAAAGCGCCTGCACGTAACGACGAATAGGCTCCTCACTATTCGGATCAGTTAAACCAGCAATAACTAGTACATTAGCCTTATTAACAGATTCTATAACCTCTTTGAGGTCAGGCATCCCGATATCACACAGATCGGCACTGGCATTATAGGTGAAAAGAAAGAATAACCAAGCTATGAACTTTTTCATATTTATACACACCGGTATTTTTGAAGTTATGGTAATGCCTTTTTAATAGGTGTTATCTCAATATGCCACCTTGCCATGACACGCCCTTTGTTTGGTTTTTGCGCGATGTAGCAGAATACAACCCCAACTACCGAAAAAATCAACTGACAGCTCTGAATCAGCGCTTAAACGCTTTAAGTATAAGTAAGATAACCATAACATCCCTCGAGGAGAATTTGAAAGAAAAATTTAGCAATTAATTCAACAACTTAAATAACACCAACCTAAAAGCATCAAGAGACCAGAGTGATAAAATAGAGCTAATACGCTTCGCTATGCATCTTTATTTTTCTGGTGATACGTATATTGAATATAATGGTTTTAATAGCTCTGGCTTCTATAAGTCAGATATTGAGAAAATCGTTTACGCGGTTACTAACTATGATGCATAGTCGCCACAAAAATATTGCGAAGCATTTCGTTTTTGGTTGAGAAGTTTAGCGAGCTCAGCGGTTATTGAATCCCCCTCACCCCCTCTCCCCTTGGAGGGTGTCGCAAAAGTCGTAGGGTGGGGCTCTGTCCCACCATTAAAGGATGAAATGTAGGATGTGGTGAGGTACGAACCGCATCATGGATGTTCGTGAGCCATCGCACTATTGATGCGGTTCGCACCGCTCACCGCATCCTACGCAATTACGAATTTTATAGTGACTTCAAAAAGAGTGACCTATCAAGCTACGTCTGCGAAATTTCTTGTGGAGAACAGTAGAGTACCGTTTCTTCGTTATGAATAGTGTAATGACCAATATACAAGGTATAAAAATGGTAAGTTGTGTGTATATAGGTAATTAGTTCAAAAATGTCATTTGGCTTGTGGTAAAGAGAAATGGCGAGTTTTGGATGAAACTTATGAATAGTCTGTGAGGCACCAAGCAGAACATCCTTTTCACAACCTTCAACATCAAGTTTAATGAAATCCACCTTTTTAATCTCACCATTATCAACCAATGAGTCAATGGTTCGCAAGGGGACTATCGAATTACCAGGATTAAAACCGGGAGCATAGCTATTTAGCGTGATTGGCTCTGCATCAACTATCTTAGTTGACAGGCCATAAGGCATAGCAATTACGTTTTTTAATGGAAACTGATTTATATTATATTCGAGTATATCAAGATGCTCTTTAACTGGATCAAAAGCATAAACTTTTCCATTCGCACCAACAGCATTTGAGAAGGTTGCTGTAGCATCACCTAGGCAAGCTCCGCCATCTATAACAAAATCACCCTCCTCAGGCTTCACGGATACACCATCCCTCTCGAAAAAGTATTGCTTTCTTTGTAGATAATATGCTAATCCCAGGCAATCAACTACATATCTTTTATTTTTGTAGATAAAATCAAAATGCTTTAGCTTTCCAAAAGCTCCTGTAAATTCCAATTCACTTTCAGTAGATACTTCTATGCCCTGGTACTCTGCAATCGAACTCTCATCAAGAAATTCAACCGGTATTTTCACAGAGAAATGACTCGCCAAGCGAAAAGCAATTATATGCAAGAATAAGATTTTAGATTTTGTATCTTGTAAAACTGAATAAGCATTAGACAGATCAAGTACATTTTTATAAAACCAGTCAAAGCAAACAACACGTTCATGCGCCATCCACTCTTTAGAGTGATCAATACCATCATAGTTAAACCGCTGCTCATCAAAATTATCATAAAAAGTATTGACCTTAATTGCAGTTAGACTTTCACCGATAATATCTTGGTAGAAGTCGTCTGGGGTTGCCGGTAGGTTTTCAAACATAGTGAATACTCTAGTGTGGTGCTTCATACAAATTGACGATGATAGCGTGACGCTAAGCGGTTAGCCGCTAGGCGCGTGCCGCCGGGAATGGCTTCTCCCTTTCCAAGGCGCGCAACAACGCGGATCCAATAGGGTTTATAAATATCCATTTTACCTACATCCAGCTTCTAAATAACAGAGACACTCGCTCAAAAGATGAAAACAAAACTAAACGCCGCTCTGATGTCGATAATCAATCTTGCTAATAAACGACTATTACTTTGTAGTAAAAATAGAGAAATTGAGCGCCTGGCTATCAAACACTGAACCAGATGTAAAATAAAAAGATGCCGATGACGGCGTAATCACTTTTAAGCAGGCAAAAAGAACCCGCATGTGGGGAATACACGCGGGCAAGGGTAAACTGCCTACCAATCAGTTTTAGTTTATTTTATTACCATGGCACTCAGTACAACCGACCATATGTCCTTTCGGGAAAGTCGTACTATTGCCGTCAGGACAGAAACTGGTTCTGTCATCACATTGCAGTACACGATCACTCGCCACACGGGAGAGCACAGTACCCAGACCATCAGAGCCATGGCACGTCTTACACTCACTGGAGCTTCTCTCGGCAAGACTCTCATGACCACCATCGGCAAATCGGGTATCACCTACTGGATGCATACCATGAGGACCGCCCAATGTATTACCCAAATCGCCTTCATGACAGGTACTGCACTCAATGACGGTTCCCTTGTGTCCCTGTAATTGGGTTGCTGCCACATTATCATTGGCCAAATCATTTTTATTTGGCCAGATACCGTGGGTCGAACCATGGCAGGTTTCACAAAACAGTCCTTCATGCCCAATACTCACGCGGTAGAGCATGGGGTTACCGATGCGTGGATCGTTGGCACCCGACACAGCAGGGTTATCTGCCTCAATGACATTCTCGGCAAAGCGCTTGTTACTTGGAACAATTGGTGTTGCCTTGGCATCACCTGCAACATAAGCCTTGAAGAGCCTGATATTATCCGGGTTACCATCCGCATCAGCTGGATTCACAACGGTACCAGGCATCCCGGCCAAATTATTCACGGCATCACCGGTATGACAGGAACCACAACCCGGCTCATTAGCCCAAGGCACTCGTGGCTGATCGGCATTGGTATAGAAATCACCACCCAGAATAAAGTCTCCTGGATTGACCGGACTGACCCGATTGGTAAAGTCACTACCAACCTGGTTCATATCACCATGACAATCCTGACAAAGCATTCCGCCATTCGACATGGCACCGCGCAGACAGTCGGTGCGCCGACCTGGATGGCACTGATAACAGGTCTCTTGTAGAACCTGACGACGCTCAGCGTGGTTAGTAACCATACCAAACTCATCCTTGTTAGCTTCGGGCATTACTGGAAAAACCAAGTCGCCGTTTGAATTTCTCAGGCTACCATGGTGACTGTGCATGACATTGGACATACTCCTGACTTTTGCCTGTTCACGACCGTTGGCGTAGTTCCCATAGGGATCTTGACCCGGCCCAGACCCCAATGGACCCAGTTGCGCCAAATCAAGTGCCGGTGTGTAGTGACATTGCTGACAGACCACTGGGGTCCGACTCTCCAAGTCAGTACCATGCTTCTGATCATGCAGACGTATCAGATTGAGATCCGCAGCATACTCCTTACTGACTTCATCTGGCACCAAACCGTGCATAGGATCATCCAGTGAGGATGTTATGACTGACAGGTCGGCTGTTGCTAAACCGTTGCCACCATCAAACTCAGAACCATGACAGGCACCACAGTTGGCTTCACCGGATATCGGCACAACCGTATCGACAGAAGCAACCGTGTTATTTCCAATCTTGGCCTGTATGCGATACAGAGGCCATGGGTTTTCACGTCCATAGTCATCAAAGGTGCTAACCGGCACACCCGGTGCTTCGAACCAGTTCACTCCTTCAACCACATAGCCAAACTGGAGGCCACGATTGATGCCATCCAGCATGTCAATAAAGAAGGGTTGATCATTAACGTAGGTTGTAAACTGCTGCACTGCGTTCTCGACATAGGGACCATTTCGCCCAGGCATTGCTTGTTGGTCTGCGGTTAATACGCCATCACCCAGGAAGAGACGCTCTACATTAGGCATCGGCAAACCAAGATCGAGAATGCCATCTACTGGAATATCAGGATAGAACGCAGGCAATATGCCTGGTGGATAGAAGGCATTATATGCCCCGCGAGCCGTATTCCAGAAGTTGGTCTTGAATACCACACCATTGACCATGCTCGAATAGACAGGACCTGACTCTGCTGAATTAATACCAGTCAAAACTGGATCATTTGGATTAGAGGCCGCCGAATAGTAGACACTAACATCATTGGGTCCCAGAACATTAGGCTCCTGACCACGCTGGATAACCGTTGCATGCAGGACATTGAACGGAGGCAGAATACTGGAAACACGGGTATCAAAGTCACCGCAATGCATGCCCAGGTCGTTCACAGCAAACACTTTGTAGCCACTATCGTTAATAAATGGTTGCTCTGGTACGGGGGCGCCGGGCATACCATTCTGACTGGTGGAGTTAATAGAAACATTGGAAATATCACTATCACCAGGTCCACCGCTGGCCTGAATTAAGGCCGTTGTTGAATTGTCAGTGGACACGCCTCCCTCATCCGTTACCGTCAGTGAAACATTGTAATCACCAGCAGTGGAGTAGCTATGAGTTGGATTGGCTTCAGTACTGGTATTACCATCACCAAAACGCCATAGATAACTCAACACACCCTGTTCAGGGTCGCTGGATCCGGCACTGGAGAAATTAACTACCTCGCCTGCTATTCCGGCATAGGGGCCATTGGCATTGGCAACGGGTGGTTGATTGTTATCCCCGCCAGATCCGCTGTCACAGTTACGCGGAGCGTGTCTCACGGCCCTTTTATCGATACGTCCGTCTGAGGTACGTACTGCACTGACTTCACAAGGCACCTGAGCATCATGTTCAATGCTCATTCTGAAGTGCCAACTATCTCGCCGCGAGGTGACCGATCCCAAAGTGTCACCAGAACCGGCATTCGACACCACGACTTCAACACGGCTTCCACCATCTCCGTCAACTTCAAGACGGTTTCTATCGCTACGCCATTCAGCCGCAGTCATGTTAAAACGGTTATGACTATCCGAGTGACGGTCATGGTCATGATCATCGGCAAATGCAAATCCGCTTAGACAAACCAGCAATGCGTAGACCAGTGTGACAGATCTTCTAACATTCTTCATGAATCCTACCCCCAGGAATTGCTGTGTTTTGATCAAGCAGCAAAACCATATATTTACTCAGTAAATTTATTGCTACATGAAACTTAGCAGGAATTACTTAAGATTCTCTTAAGTCAGGCAGAACAGCGTCACAATTAATCCTTATCCCGTCACTCGATCACTCAAAGTGATATTTTCATAACCTCTTGCACTACCACAAGCACCCTGTGATCCTGGTGATGTAATTTTGATAGAGGGTTATTATCGCCTTATACTTGGTTTTTCAATCACGTAGCCAACCCCCCGCACCGTACGTATTGGATGATCCCCAAGCTTTTTACGTAAATGGTGGATATGCACTTCAATCGCATTACTCTCCACATCATCATCCAGGTAATAGACTTTTTCACTCAGCTTTCGTCGCGACATCACACGTCCCATGTTCTCCATCAGACTATGTAGGATATCGAACTCCTTTACTGATAGAGACACTTCACTATTTTGAATCATTACCGTATGGGCGGACGGATCGAGTACTAGGTCACCATGACGCAACATATCAGCCTCCTGCCCGCTATTTCGACGGTGTAGAGCTCGAATACGTGCGCACAACTCCTCAATATCGAAAGGTTTGACCAGATAGTCATCAGCCCCTCCGTCCAGCGCCTGGACCCGATCCACTACTTCAGAACGCGCCGTTAATACCAGTACCGGAATCTGGTTGCCTTCCGCTCGCAGACGAGCCAGCACCTCCAGACCGGAGAGCCATGGAATATTTAGATCAAGTAACAGCACATCATAATGGCTGTTTTTCAGAGATTGAATAGCCGACAGTCCATCACATACCCAATCAGTCGCCAAGCCCCGGTGCGCCAATACCGTCTGGACACCATCGCCCAACATTTGATCATCTTCAACAAGCAGTAGATTCATGCAGCCAGACATACGCCCCCACGCAACAATATACCAATGACCAATTAGAAGGTACCGGCGTTACGAATAAGCCAAACCTCTTGTGTAGCAGCCAGAGTGTAATCCTTAAGCAAAACAAGTGGAGTGGATGGTATATTTGGGAATTATATACCAATTATAAGGTTTATTATAAGCCTCAATAGAGTGACCTGCCACACATTTAGCAGAATAGCCCGAAAACCCTCGCCCAATGCGGGCGGGGATGAAAGGGCTAATCAGGCGTAGCCTGATTTTCTACATACTTACGCAAGGTCTCAACTGTTGCTCCACCTGCCGAA
>JARRQF010000320.1:0-4513 GCA_037382065.1 Candidatus Thiodiazotropha sp.
TCCGGTCAATGATTGAACGCGCTGAATGACGGCGCTGCAAAATTTACCTTGATGGCATTGTGATCCTGTCATTCGACCCTGTTCGGTGCGGCGAGCCGCACCCTACGCTTCGATGGCCGATAGGATGCGGCTTGCCGCACCGGAATCCAGCTGGGTCATCAGGGAGACGCCGTCGCTGCTACGGAAGGCGAAGTCGACGCCGTGCTCCTGCGGGTCCCACATCTTCTCGGTCAGCTGGCAGGCACCGATCTTGCCCCGGAAGCCATCGCTGGGGGCGTACTTGAAACGCGCACCCCAGACTGCGAAGGGATAGGAGGTCATCACGCCGTCGAACAGCACCGCGCAGATCTGTCCGTCGAAGCTGTTTCGATCGCAGCGAATCTTTTTAATATTAGTAACATTTTTCCTGGCTGCCATGTGCGGACACGTCGGCGGTGCACAGACCCTGCGGGTGCTGACCCGCGACAGCAGCGCCATCGGCGGTCCCGCAGAGCGCCATGGCCGCCGTTTCGAGGCGCGCACGCCCCCCCTTGGAGGTGGTGCAGGTTCCCTTCTAGCAGCTCTACGACCGCATCATGCTCGGCTTCTTGATGCTGCATGGGACTTGATCAACATTGAGGGAACTGATGCTTCGTTGGCCAGGATTGCCAAAGCAGCAGGCATAACCCGTCAATCCGTGTATGACCATTTCGGTTCCCGGGGTGGAATGATTGTGGCAATGGTTCGACGGGTAGACGAACGCCTCGAGTGAAAGACTGCTCCGGGTCGCATTCCGGCCAGAATCGGAAGATTGAACTATTATGTTTCGATAAACCTAGCACTCCAAAGTAGACCTAAGTTTTGTGCAGTGCAATAGACTGTAGCCAACCCAAAGCGGACGTTGAGATTCAAGATCTCTTAACTTGATAATATAGAAGGCATTTAGCAAATGAGCGTAGATGATGCACAAGGAATATTTTCTTCAATAGTTGAAGATGTGAAAAAGAATATTGAAAACATAACGTCTGAAGAAGATGCAAAGATACAGATTATTTTAAGAATTTTGACAGATGTTCTGGGATGGTCTTATTCAGACATTGGTGCAGAAAGGAAACAGGATAATGGGTTTTCTGACTTCATTGTATCATCAGCGGATAAAAAGGCCTTTGTTTTAGAGGCAAAACGATTAGGGGTTTTATCTGTACCCACTAAAGAGTTAACAAAAGTTAGACATTTAAAATTATCAGGCAACACGCTTCTAGATGTTCAAGACGGAATAGAGCAGGCAGAGGGCTATGCTGCGCCAAATGGAATAACGATTGCCGTACTTTCAGATGGCATGCGTTGGATAATTTTTAAAAGCTTTGTTTCGGGAGCTAACTATAAGTCTCAAAAATCCTTTGTATTTCCGAGTTTTGAGGCTATTCAGAATGACTTTACTGTGTTCTATGAGTTGCTTTCAAAATGTTGCTTTGGAAAAAAACTTTATTCCGCGCATTTCGATCAGATCCAAAATAAAAGAATACTTTTGTCGCAAACATTGAAGTCGCCTTTACAAGAACGTGAAATAAAAATCCAACCAAAGTCAAATATTGCATTTGATCTAGATCAAGTATTTACAGCATTTTTTAGTCGTCTTACAGGGGATCAAGACGAGGATTTGCTCTTAGAGTGTTTTGTTGAAACGAGAGAAAGTCGTATAGCCGATTTTGCCCTGGAAAAGATAACAGCCAATGTTCTTGGTAATATCTCGCCACCTGATAAACAAGTAGATGATGAACTGAATAGACTTATACAGCAGGCTGTTGAAGTGGAAAGTGGTCAGACTGTTTTTGTAGTAGGCCCAACTGGCGCTGGAAAAACGACTTTTCTTGATCGTTTCTTTAAAAGAACATTATCGCCCATTTTGAGAAAACAATGTGTTGTGGTTAGTGTAAATTGTTTAGATTCATCTGGGAGGGAAGATACAGCACTACAATGGCTCACAGAAACATTGATAAGTAAATTAGAATCTATTCTCTACGATGAGAATTCCCCATCATGGGAGCAACTTAGAGGATTATATTATTCTGACTATAAACGCCGTAGTAAGGGTGTAGATGCTCTCCTGTATAAGAGAGACCCTGATGCATTCAAGGAAAAGTTTAGTGTATATCTTGATGAAAAAGTTGAGAATGATAGAGAAGGATATTTAAGGCGTATTTTGGCTGACGTTGTCAGCAATAGAAAGAAGTTGCCGATAATATTGATAGACAATACAGATGAGTTTTCTCCTGAATTTAAAAAAGAAATATTCCAATTTTCTCAGTCTCTTCGTCGAGCTGTGAATCATTGTATTTTACTTTTTCCAGTTACTGATAAATCAGCATGGTCATTCTCTAAAACAGATTTGTACTCAATCTATAAATCCAAGTCATTCTTTCTGCCAACACCACCGCCTAGAGAAGTATTTAGAAAGAGGATTGATTTTATTAGAAACAAAATTGAGGCGTTATCTAGCGAGAAAGATCGCCGTGAGTACATGTCAAAAAAAGGCATTCGTATTTCAATCAAGAACCTTGAAGGTTTTGCATCAATCATTGAAGATGTTTTTGTTGATAATGAATATACTTCGAAAACAATTGGTGAAATAGCCAATTATAATATTAGGAGAACCTTGGAGTTATCGCAAAGAGTAATAACATCAACGGTATACCAAATTGGTGATTTGTTGAAAGCTGTAGTGTCAGGTGGAGTTGCCAACCTTAGTTATTCAAAATTCATGAATGCTTTAATGAAGGGGGATTATGAGGTATATAAACCGAATGACAATCATTTTATATTGCCAATATTTCAGGTAAGCGAATCTGTTAAACAATCTCCTCTTTTGAACGTGCGTATACTGTCGTTGCTGAAGGCTGTTAAAAATGCCGCTAGGACTGTTGAAGATAAACACTTGAATATGCAGTCTCTGTCAAATTATTTCGATTCATTAGGATGCTCAGAAGCAGCGCTAGATGCGGCAGTCTTATGTCTTTTGGAGGCTGGATTGATAGAGCCTTTTGACTCTTCTGTGAAAAATATAGAACCAAATCAAAGAGTGGCTATAACACATAGCGGACTAAGGCATTTGGAACTTTCTTTATTCAATTCTATTTTTTTCGAACAAATGGCGCTTACGACAGCCATAGTAAATCACGATATGGCCGATCAAATTCGAGGGATATATCACGCAGACTGTGGCTATAGGGAGAAAATGAATAAAATTAGAAGTGTTTTTTACGACTATATTATTCGAGAGGACGCAGCAAACTTGGTTGTTCCTGAAAATGGAGAGCAATTTGAATCTCAAAGAGAAGTTGTAAATAGTCTATCAAAATTCATTACTTTAAGTGAGAATAATCCACAGGAGTCTGTAGATAGGGTATTTGAAGAAATCCTAGCAAAAGCTATTATTGCAACAGTTGACTGGTGGGACTTAGATAGAGGGTATGGGTTTGTTGATGTCGAAGGAAAAAGCTACCAAGCATTTTTGCATGTTCAAGCTTTAAAAGACTGTAAGGTGGATCAAGTATTTGATGGTGACAAATTACTTTGTGATATTGCGAAGAATGAGAAGGGAATATTTGTTAAAACAGTTCATGATTTAGAAGCCAAAGAGAACACAGTAGAAACTGTTGACGCAGAAGTTATTAGGATATTTCCAGATAGGCGCTATGGGTTTGTACAAATTTCTGGCGGTGGAAGAAGTGCTTTTTTTCACTTTTCTAATATTGATAAAGAGATATTAGACAACCTTAGAGTTGGGAAGCAACTAAAAGTACAAATTAGTCAAGATAAAAGCGGCAAGGGTTTTTTGGTTCGTAATGTTGTACATAAATAAGTTAACTTATGAAGTATCGAAAGGAAGGGAGGGTGTGTCCGCTTTTGGCCGAAACCAGCTGTTGGAAATGCTGTAGTCGACTAGCCTCCGCATATCCGTGATGAACTTTCAGCGATATGTTGTAGCAAGCGAGAAAATAGGTTCCAGAGAGCAATTGATTCTAATATTAGCAGATATCGCTCTCTGGCGCGGTTTTCCTGGCACGATTTTCCGTGGTTTTCCGGTACCCATTTGATGATATTTTTCGCGGTACTCAGCAGGCCGGTGCTGCCGGTGTTGTTGGCTACGAGGTCGTTGCTGGACCAGTCGTGAGGCGGGTTGCTGAGCACGGTGCGGGCGACGGCGCCGTTCTTTTTTCGGTTGCCAGGGCTGGGGTCACGGCGGCCACGAGGCCGGAGAATCCGCTGGAGGGGGATAAAGCGATCCCCTGCAAGAAGGGAGACTGGCTGATCATAGAACCGGTCAGGAAAGGCTGGTTGCTCGCCCTGCTTGATGCGCTGGAGCCTCTGAACGGGTCCTTCCCCGATGTGGACGAGGATCTCTCCCCACTGGATGACACGGCGCTTTGACCATGCCGTTGCACTATCTGCCCGACAACAATATCAGCCCCTAAGGACAGGCAGACGCCTTCTATGAGTACCAACCAAGAAGAAAATGGAGATTCTTGCTGAT
>JARRQF010000321.1:0-5855 GCA_037382065.1 Candidatus Thiodiazotropha sp.
TCATCCGCGTTGTTGCGCGCCTTGGAAAGGGAGAAGCCATTCCCG
Source organism: Candidatus Thiodiazotropha sp. (assembly GCA_037382065.1). GTDB lineage: Bacteria > Pseudomonadota > Gammaproteobacteria > Chromatiales > Chromatiaceae > Thiodiazotropha. Next base: position 46 of record JARRQF010000321.1, read on the forward strand.
GCGGCACGCGCCTAGCGGCTAACCGCTTAGCGTCACGCTATAATCGTCAATTTGTATGAAGCACCACACTAGATTCTGTAGTTGACCGCTAAAAAATCAAACATAAGGTAATGAGATGCTGGATCAATTATTGAATTTTGTTCTCACCCATCGGGTGAATCCACTAACGCTACAAACATTTGTGAAAAATCTCGATGTTCCCTGCTGCGTTGCCATTCTTGTTAAGGGGATGGCCATTAACAGCGGACAACGTTTTGCATGGTACGTCGGGATTTCTCACAAATCCTTGTCCAACTGCTGATTCTAGGATAGTGAAGTCGAACCTATGAGTGAAGAGATCCTGATTAATGTTACCCCACCTGAAATCCGTGTGGCGGTGATTGAAAATGGTGTGGTACAGGAGATTATTATTGAGCGTACAGGGAAACGTGGCTTGGTGGGCAATATCTATAAAGGTAAGATTTGCCGGGTATTACCAGGCATGCAGGCGGCATTTGTCGAAGTAGGACTGGAGCGAGCGGCCTTTCTGCATGTCTCCGATATTGGTGATTCCACGGATAAACCAAAGAGTGACAATATTTATGAGCTGTTGCGGGAGGGCGAGTTTGTCATTGTACAGGTGCTTAAAGACCCAATTGGCACCAAGGGTGCCAGACTGACCACCAATATCTCGATTCCCTCTCGCCACCTAGTCTTCATGCCGTCGCTGGGTAATATGGGGATCTCACAACGTATTGAAGCTGAAGATGAACGTCAAAGGCTTCGGGATTTATTAAATCAGGTCGCTAAAACAGGTGATATATCAGGTGGTTATATTGCTCGTACTGCTGCAGAAGGCGTGGATGAGCCATCGCTTAAAGCTGACATGCGATTTCTTGCCCGAATCTGGTCTTCAATCCAGGAGCGCAGCAAACTGGCTAAAGGTATCGAACTGATTCATGAGGATCTGTCATTGCCGCTTCGTTCATTGCGGGATCTTGTTGGACCCGATGTAGAAAAGGTTCGCATTGATTCGAAAGAGACCCATCAGAAGGCTATTAGTTTCGCTCAGAAGTTCATTCCAGACATCAAGCGTCGTATTGAGTACTACCCTGGAGAGCGACCGCTATTTGATCTCTATGGTGTGGAGGGTGAGATACAGAAGGCTTTGGAGCGCAAAGTGCAGCTTAAGTCGGGAGGACATCTGGTGATCGACCAGACTGAGGCAATGACTACCATTGATGTCAATACGGGAGCTTTTGTAGGCCATCGCAACTTGGAAGAGACCATCTTCAAGACTAATCTGGAGGCAGCACAGGCGATTTGTCGACAACTCGGAGGGATCATCATTATCGATTTTATCGATATGCTTGAACCAGAACACCGGCGACAGGTGTTGCGGGCTCTAGAGAAGTGTCTTGCCCACGACCACGCCAGAACACATATTACCGAAGTATCTTCCTTGGGGTTGGTGGAGATGACCCGCAAACGCATCCGGGAATCGCTTGAGCATATCTTGTGTGAACCTTGTCCCTGTTGTGGGGGACGGGGGTCGGTGAAGACGGCAGTGACAACCTGCTACGAGATCTTTCGCGAGATATTACGTGAGTCACGGCAGTTTGATGTGGAATCCCTCCTGGTATTGGCTTCGCAAGAGGTGATTGACCGTCTTCTTGATGAGGAATCAACCCATCTGGCTGAATTGGAGCAGTTTGTCGGGCATCCTATTAAATTGCAGTCTGAGCAGCTTTATAGTCAGGAACAATTTGATGTAGTACTGGTCTGATGAGACCTGCTTGATGCCCAATATCTTCAACTTCGGATTTTAGTTTGAGCGCTGTAAAATACCTCCACGCAAAGTTTTGGCTTGTGCTGGCTTGGTTGACCATTTTGGTAGCGATTATGGTGACTGTAGTCAGGTTGCTTCTGCCGGGCATCGATCTTGAGCCCTATCGACAAGAAATAGAGCAGGTTTTAGAAAAAAAGGTGGGGATTCCACTGACCATTGGTGCGATTCAGGTGCAACTCAAAGGGGCACGATTGGTGCTGCAGTTTACCGATGTGAATGCCTTGGATAAACAGACAGATGAGCCGTTGTTGTATGCGCCACAGGTGTTTGTTGAGGTGGAACTGCTGAAAAGCCTGTTTGCCGGCAAGCTTCAGTTGGGAGGTGGTAAGGTGGTCGGTACCCAGCTCAAGATGGAGCGCAATCCTGATGGTTCCTTTTCATTGCAAGGTATGGGGGGCGTCAGTAACGCTCACCCCGAAGCTGTGTTAGAGATATTGCTGGGGAATGAACACCTACGTTTGTCTGATACTGAGATTCATCTCAAAAGCGCCATTCCTGGGCACTCTCCCTTGCGTCTTAGTGGGGTAGAGGTCGATCTGCTTAATGATGGCCTGCATCACCAGATTTATGTCAGCAGCCGTATTGGTACAGAGGCGCAAGAGCATGTGAAGTTGGTTGCAGATCTGCACCAACAAACTGCCGACTCAATGACGATGAGTGGCCAATTCTATTTTAAATGCGATGATTTTAAGCTAGGGGGACGGTTGCGTGAATGGTTGCCGGAGGGCTACCAGGTTAATCAAGGTCAGGTGCAACTCGAGGTTTGGGGTGAGTTACGACAGAGTGCTCTGCATCGATTGTCTGGACAGACTGAATTGCGAGATCTCAGCATATCTGGCCCCCTTGGGAAGGCGCCATTTGAGCTGCAACGCCTGACAACGAATCTTGATTGGCGTAGGCAGGCATCTGGTTGGGTCGGTGGGTTAGACCAAATATCGACCTCCCGGCGATCGGGAACCTGGTCCGCAGAACAACTGGAGTTGGCTCAGTGGCAGGAGTCAGCAGAGGAGGTGAACTACCATCTTCGGGCAGACAGCCTTTCGCTGGAGGGAATACAAGATTTCCTGAGCATCCTCGAACTTCCAATGCCAGGTCTGCATGACGCTATCATCGGTCTCTCTCCTAAAGGAGATCTCCGCGATATCGATTTTACGCTGCGGAAGTCTCCACAGAAGAGAGATGAGTGGCACTTGAAAGGCTTAGTTGAGGGGTACTCCTCAAACGTCTGGAAACGCATTCCTGGGCTACACGGCGTCAAAATGGCTTTCGATGGCAGCCAGTCTGGTGGTTGGCTGAAGATTGATAGCAACCACTTGGTCGTCGATTATCCACAGTTATTCAGAGATCCATTGAAAACGGATCATATCAGAGGTGATTTTCTATGGAATTTTGATTTCACTACCGGACTACATCTGCAAACTGACTATTTGGAAATGAGCAATCCAGATCTGCAGACGCTGTCGAGAGTAGAGATGCAGATACCGGTTTCCGGCAAAGATCCATTTGTTGATATTCAGACCAATTTCTGGAATGCCGATGGTTCAAGAAAAAGCGACTATCTACCTGTTAGCGTGATGCCGGATAAGCTGGTCAAATGGCTGGATAAGTCGGTGGTTGGTGGCTATGTTAAATCAGGTAGTTTCCTGCTTTATGGTCCGGTCAGCAAGTTTCCTTTCAACGGTCAGGAGGGGCGTTTTGAAGTATGGTTTGGTGTCGAAGATCTGGTGCTTGACTATATGCCTGACTGGCCGCATCTCTCTGAAGCTGAAGGCGAAGTGCATTTCATTAACAATGGGTTACAGGTTGCTGTTCAGGATGGGGTGATCCTGAACAGCCGCTTGCAGGATATCTCGATGAATATCGATCAGCTGCGAAACTCCACCCCATTGGAAATTCGTGGGCAGGCCAAGGGACCCTTTCAGGATATCTTGTCTGTGTTGAGTGATACGCCACTGCGAAAGAATTTTCTGCCGTTTGTTAAGGCGGTTTCAGTGGCTGGAACGACTCGTACTGAGTTGGATCTGGCGATTCCCCTGAAATCGGGACGGGGAGAATTAAAAACGGATGGAACGGTTAATTTTGAAAAGGCGGCTATGACAATAAAAATGGCCAATCAGAGACTTGATGGGCTTTCCGGCAAACTCAATTTTAGCCGCTTAGGAGTTGAGGCGACGGGGATTAGGGCCAAAGTGCTCAATCAAGATATCCGCCTCAACGTGTCACCCATTACTTGGAAAGGCAAAGACTGGACCCGCATTAAAACGAGTATGTCAATCGACATAGATCAATTGAAAAAGCAGTTTCCAGATTGGAGGGTTGATAACTTATTTGGGGTTGGCGATGCGGAGCTGGAGATTCGGATCGCTCACCAGCCTCGCAGGATACCAGTTAGAGTGATTCTGAAGTCGGATCTTCAGGGAGTTAGGATCGAGCTTCCTGAGCCATTGGGAAAGGTGTCTAAGGAGGCGCGTTTGCTGGATATGGGGATCGATTTTCTGAATGACAAAAGTATCGAGTTGCGAGTGCAGTATGGTGAGGATAGCCATGCTTTATTACGTTTCATCGATAGTATCGATAAATCTTGGGTTGCGGCTATCAGCTTTGGCAAGGAGGCCCTTAATTTGGAAGGTATTGAGGGGGTTCATCTCAGTGGACAGATATCCAAACTCAACGCTGATGAATGGATTGCCTGGGCTGGTAGTCAACCACTGATAAAACAGAGCCATTTGCCTCACATCGAAATGGACTTGCGGATAGATCAGCTGATGGCACTGGGTATAGCCTTTCCGGATGCTCGTTTTAACTATAAAAATTTCGCGGATGGTTATCGTTTGAATTTTGTGTCTGATACCGTTCAAGGAAACATACAGGTGCCTGGTGATTTGAAAAATAGGCCTATTTTAGGGTATTTCGACTACATCAAACTCAATCTGCAGGACCTGGTTTCTCGCATTACCGGCAAACAATCCTCGACGGAACAGGTTGAGGATATTGACCCGAAAATTTTACCGGCAGTGCGTTTATCGGTAGATAATCTCTATATCAATGATCACCCGATTGGGAAGGGAAATCTGATTTGGAGCAAAGAGGATGACGGTATTACCTTGAATAAACTGAACCTGGTTGGGGATAGCATCGATTTGTCAGGAGAGGGCTATTGGCACCTGACTCCAAAAGGCCATAGCACCAAACTAAATCTACAGATGAAGACACCGAGTTTAGGGCAATTGCAAAAAGAGCTGGGGCTTTCCTCAGGCATTGAACATGCCGCCACTAAGGTCAAGGCTGAATTCTACTGGCCCTCTTCTCCATTGGAAATGGGTGCGGAAAAACTCTATGGGAGTCTCTGGCTGAAACTGGGGAAAGGACAGGTTAATAATATTGATCCCGGAGTGGGGCGATTGATCGGCCTGTTTAGTCTCAATGCAATAGGTAAAAGATTGGCACTCGATTTTAGTGATCTATTTTCGAAAGTCAACGGGTGGTAGTTATCCCTAATGTCAGTTCAACTCTGCCTCTGGTCGGTGCGTTTATTAGTCCCTCAGTTGTCGTAGCACTGGCGGTGACTCAGCAACTCTTTGGCAAACAATTTGATCGTATTGCGATGCGCGCCTATGAGGTGAACGGTAGCTGGGATGATCCCCAATTCAAGCAGATCAGGCTGAATCGGGATAAACCGCAAAATAATGCGAATATGCCAGAAATGCCAGGTGATTAATTCTATTTTTAACCTAAAAAGATCAGTTGGGCAGCGTGAAGGGTGCGTTTGTGGTGGTGCAGGGCAAGGGTCGCTCCTGCACATCCATGCACGGCGCGCAACGACGCACAATAGCCCGCTATTCCAAGGAGTTGCAACGCCGCCACAAGCGTGCCATTCACGTTGTAGCGTGATTCACCCAGTAGGTGACCATAACTTTCGAAGCTATTTTCTTCAAAATCAGATACCTGTTATTAGAATGGAGCGGTCAACTGATTTTTTTAG
>JARRQF010000321.1:5891-12555 GCA_037382065.1 Candidatus Thiodiazotropha sp.
GTCACGTTTAAAGGGGTATGATCAGGCTAACTGGCGATCCATCGCTGCAAAATGCTATGCTCCTAGTTAATTCTCTGCCGTTTTTATTTACTTCACGGATTAATACGCAACATGAGTGGTAAAAAGAATCAAGTCGCCGCCATCCAAATGGCCTCGAGTCCGAATGTCAGCGCCAATCTTCTGGAAGCTGAGCGGCTCATTAACGAAGCTAGCGAGAGCGGTGCTGGATTGGTGGTGCTACCTGAGAACTTTGCATTCAAAGGGGAGCATGACCAGGAGATGCTAACTCTCTGTGAAGAGCCTCATGATGGTCCTTTGCAAAGCTTTTTAAGTCAGATGGCAAAGCGCTATGGCGTTTGGCTGGTGGGTGGCACAATACCACTACGGGCCCAAAAGGGGGGTAAGGTTCGGGCGACCTGTCTGGTACTGGATGATCAGGGTAAACAGGTGGCCCGTTACGATAAAATACATCTGTTTGATGTTCATCTGGTGGAGACCGATGAGCGGTATGTGGAGTCGAGCACCATTGAATCTGGTAGTAAGCCGGTGGTGGTAGACACTCCATTTGGCCGACTTGGCTTGGCCGTCTGTTACGATCTGAGATTTCCAGAGCTGTTTCGCATACTGCTTGATGAAGGCGCTGAGATTTTTGCGGTTCCCTCATCTTTTACTGCTATGACGGGTAAAGCACACTGGGAAACCCTGGTGCGAGCCAGGGCGATAGAAAACCTGGCATTTGTTGTTGCCGCCGCGCAAGGTGGGTATCACGTCAGTGGTCGGGAAACACATGGCCACAGTATGATAGTCGATCCCTGGGGCACAGTTCTAAGCCAGGTACCCCGAGGCACTGGTTTCGTCTGTGTCGAGCTTGATCGTGGATACCAGAAAACCATTCGCCGTACTTTTCCAACCATTGAGCATCGACAGCTATAAGTGGTTGTTTACCGTTACTGCCTATCTTTATTATCTTGTCTTACAGCCTAATTGGCTGGGAATACCATGTCTGATCTGATTCAAATTGCACAACAGAATATTTTAACCCCTGTGGGGTTGACTGAGCAGGACCTTGACCGGTTGCTTGGCGAACTAACCGGCAACGGTGTCGATGCCGCCGATCTCTATTTTCAATCCAGCCGCCTAGAGTCATGGGTGCTGGAAGATGGCATGATCAAGGAGGGGGCACACAATATTGAGCAAGGGGCGGGAGTCCGCGTAATCAGTGGTGAGAAGACTGGCTTTGCCTACTCAGATGAACTTCAGTTATCCACCCTGCAAGAGGCTTCCCGTGCAGCACGGGCGATTGCCCGCAGCGGAGCAGATCAACGTGTGCGTATCTCCAATATGCCGGCACTGCATCAACTCTATGCACCGATCAACCCGATACCTAGTTTGAGCGAGACCGAGAAAGTGGCTCTTCTGAGGCAGCTGGATAACGAAGCCCGCCAGCAAGATCCTCGAGTCAAGCAGGTTATCGTCAGTCTAGTGGGGGCTCAAGATATCATTCTTGTGGCAGCGATAGACGGTACTTTGAGCGCCGATGTGAGGCCTTTGGTACGGATGAATGTGCATGTTATCGTTGAGCAGGGTACTCGTCGGGAGCAAGGTAGCAGCGGTGGTGGTGCGAGGGATAGCTTTGACTATTTTCTTCAGAAGGAGCGCGGTCTTGGTTATGCTCGAGAGGCGGTTCGTCAGGCTTTGGTAAATTTAGAAGCGCTCGATGCTCCGGCAGGGGCTATGCCGGTGGTACTGGGTCCTGGGTGGCCTGGGGTGTTGCTGCATGAAGCGGTGGGACATGGTCTGGAGGGGGATTTCAATCGTAAAGGAACCTCGGCTTTCAGCGGACGAATCGGCGAACAGGTAGCCTCTACTTGTTGTACTGTGGTAGATGATAGCACCTTGCCCGGGCGGCGCGGTTCACTGAATATTGATGACGAAGGGACTCCCAGTCAAAATACGATGCTGATCGAAAACGGCATACTCAAAGGTTATATGCAGGACAAACACAACGCGCGCCTAATGAATGTCAGCTCGACCGGCAACGGGAGACGCGAATCCTATGCCCACCTTCCCTTGCCCCGAATGACTAACACCTATATGTTGCCGGGTGAGTATAAACCAGATGAGATCATTGCCTCTGTTGAGCATGGTCTCTATGCCGTGAATTTTGGGGGCACCCAGTGAAAGGTGCAACATTAATTGGTAATGGACCCGAGGCAATGAGTCGCATCAGTATGGTCGGCGATGATCTGAAGCTGGATAGTGGTGTCGGTGTTTGTGGGAAAGAGGGGCAAAGCGTCCCGGTGGGAGTTGGACAACCGACCCTAAAACTAGATGAGTTGACTGTTGGAGGGACTGAGCAATGATCGACATGGAATCGCGAAAAATAGAACTCCAACAACGGGTCGAAGATCTTCTGAATGAGGCGAAACGACAGGGAGCCAGTGCTGCCGAAGCGGCGGTGAGTAGTGACTCAGGTCTCTCCATTAGTGTACGTCTTGGCGAGACAGAGACCATTGAACATACCCGGGACAATGGCCTGGGCGTGACCGTCTATTTTGGTAAACGTAAGGGGTCCGCCAGTACCTCTGACCTCTCTGCGCAGGCCATTAAGGAGACCATTGAAGCGGCCTGTAATTTTGCTCGTTATACCTCGGAAGATCCCTGTTCTGGTTTGGCGGATAAAGAGTTAATGGCCACGCAGCAGCCTGACCTGGATCTCTACCACCCCTGGGATCAAAGTGTTGAACAGTCTATAGATCAGGCAATTCGCTGCGAGAGCGCGGCACGCGAGGCAGATAGCCGCATCATTAATTCAGAAGGGGCAACACTTAACTCCCACAATGGGTTACAGGTGTACGGCAACACCCACGGCTTTATTGGTGGCTATCCCACTTCGCGTCACAGTCTGAGTTGTGCTGTGGTTGCGAAACAAGATGGCAGTATGCAGCGAGATTACTGGTATACCCTATCGCGTCAGGGTGATCAGCTTCAGCCCGCTGAAGAAGTGGGACAGATGGCGGCCCAGAGAACCGTAGCGCGTCTTAATGCTCGTCAGATACCTACCCAGCAAGCGCCTATCTTATTTCAGGCGAATGTGGCGGTTGGCTTACTACGCAGCTTTATCGGTGCCATCCGGGGTTCAGCTCTCTACCGTAAGGCGAGTTTCTTGCTTGACCATCTGGGGAAGCCCATATTTCCCGAATTCATTACGATTCATGAAGAGCCCCATTTGCCCAAAGGGTTGGCGAGTGCCGCCTATGACAATGAAGGTGTGGCAACAAGCAATCGCACCTTTATTCAGAATGGGGTGTTGGAAAGTTATGTACTCGATAGCTATGCCGCACGTAAGTTGAACATGCAGACCACTGGTAACGCAGGGGGCGTGCGAAATCTTCGCATCAATAGTGGCACCCTGGATTGGGATGGATTACTAAAAACCATGGGGCGTGGTTTGGTCGTGACCGAATTAATGGGGCAGGGCGTGAACATGGTGACTGGCGACTACTCCCGAGGCGCTGCCGGTTTTTGGGTAGAGAATGGTGAAATACAGTACCCTGTTGAGGAGATTACCATTGCTGGTAATCTGCGTGATGTCTTTCTGGGTTTACAAGAGATCGGAACGGATATTGAGGCACGCTCCAGTGTGCAGACGGGTTCTTGGTTGATTGATAAGATGATGATCGCAGGTGATTGATCCTAAAAAGATCAGTTGGACAGCGTGAAGCGTGCGCTTGTGGTGGTGCAAGGCAAGGGTCGCTCCTGCACATCCATGTGCCCGCGACACTTGTGCATCCATGCACGGCGTGGAGTAGTCACTTACTGTTGCTCGTAGTAAGGTGATCGCGGGCCATAGAGCAGGCCATTCGGCCGCCCGGCACTCAGTAGTCGCCGAGTTGCCATGCCGGCAACCGTATGTCCCTCGTCGGTGACGGAAGCTATAACCTGATTAGCAATGGCCTTAACCAGTAGCCCGACAAGGCCGTCACCAGAGTTCCCACCTTCATCGCTAGAAGCGTAGGCGCTACCCTCCCACAGTAGTTGGCCTGTCCTTAAATCAATAAGTTTGGCATCAGCTGCTACCGTTGTTGAGCTGGAGATGACAACATAGGTGGTGCCATATTTCTTGATTTTGATGTACAACCCGGCATCGGCACCGAAGATCTCCAATAACTTTGCTGGTGCAACAGCCTGAATGTCTCCCGGCGAAGTGAGTCCATTCTCGCGGAAAGTGTCCACGACAAGGGTCACTGGAAACACGTAATAACCAGATTCAGCCAGCGGAAGTGTTGCATGGGCAAGCACGCTGTTAGGTGCATTTACTTCTAGTGAATCGTTGATGGGTGGCAGTACCAGGATGGATTTAGGTTTGCTCTGGCGAAAAGCGGTGTAATCATAGGGTTGTGTTGTAGCACAGCCCGTTAGTATAGCGCCGATGAGAAGGGCAGTGATGCCCCGGCTAAGTTTTCTACCCACGATTGTGATCCTCATTGCTTATTAAACCGGTGTGTCAGGAAGTCCATAAATGACGAGGATTCAGGGAACATTCTTTTCTCAGTTTCTAGTTCTTGAATCACCTGATCCTCCTTGCCAATCTCCGCATAGAGCAGGGCTAGATGAGCATGGAATCCTGGTGGTAGTGCCGTGTTTTCCGAGCGTGCTTTCTGGATATCCTTTTCAAGTGCGGTTATCTGCTCTTCAGGCCCCGCTTCACCCTTAAAGTGTTTGTATACTTGCGTCTGGTAGCTGTCCCAATGGTAAAGGGGCTTCGGTGCTGATGCGCAGCCAGTCAGCACGAGCGCATAAACCGCCAGGATAGCAGTGTGTTGGACAAGCGTCTCTATTCGCTTCACGATAATCTCCCCACAAACCATCATTTGGTTGGCTGCCAGGCACCAGAGTCTATACCGGCAGCCAAGTTATTCACCGCTTCACGGATCGCCAGATCTAGTACCTTTCCATTGAGTGTCGAGTCATAACTTGCCGTACCGCCGAAACCGACCACTTCACGATTCGAGAGGCTGTACTCGCCAGCTCCTTGCGCTGAAAACACAACCGCTGAAGTCTGGACGTTGACAATATTCAGGTTGACCTTTGCGTAGGCGACCTGCGATTTACCGCGACCGAGTATGCCAAACAGCTGATGGTCTCCCACCTCTTTGCGACCAAATTCGGTGACATCGCCAGTCACCACGAAGTCGGCCCCCGTAATCTGCTGGGTTGTTTTCTTAAAGCCTGCTTCCTGACTGGTTTCCTGCAAGTTATCGCGGTCAAGTACTATGAAGCGCCCAGTCTGCTGTAGGTGAGTGATTAAGATGGTTTTGGCCTGACCACCAAGGCGATCCACGCCATCGCTGAATAGGCCGCGCATGTAGCTCGAGCGATTATCGAATTTGCCTACCGAGATGGGGCTGCGAGTACCCTGGTAGGGCACACTGGCAGTGGTTACCTTTGCCACTTCGAGCGAACGTGATTGTTCTGTCGCGCAACCAGATAGCAGGGTCAGTGAAAAGACGATTAAAAGTGAGATCAATTGGATTTTCATCAATAAAATACCGTTTTGTGGATATAAAAAACTAAGAGCAGCACGACTTTTAAGGAGTTATCAATGCTACCAAAGCGCTGGAATTCTAGCGCAATTTATTTTATTCAGCCCGTCCTAAGCCAATATTCCTGGAGCAGTTTCGCTATTTCAGGTCTATTAAAATGGAATATCATCAAATAACCAATCAACGAATTCGTGGTGTTGGCTACGTCTCTCTTGCAGGACATCTTTGAGAATAGCTAGGTTTTTTAGTGATTTGACTAGCTCTTTATTCTGTTTTGTTTCTTGCTCTAAGTTCTGTTTCCATAGCTCTATGGCCTCTTGGCGCTTCTTTTTATTACTATGGTAAAGCAGTTCGTACGCAAGGTGTCTTTCCGGATTGGAGAGAGCATAGGCGTGTTGTTCGAACTCTAGATCATTTAGTTGGTCCTCAAGCATTTCGCAGATAGCGGCCATCTCCTTTTCTGCGAGTTGGATCTCCCGCCCATTGAAGGTTTCACTGAAAATCTTGATCATGGTCAAGAGATCGTTCTCTTTACGTGCCGTCAGTAATTCGCTTAACTGTTTTTGCTTGTGGTGGCGTTTTTCGTTATCTGGTTCACGGTCGGGATGCAGGGTTTGCGCGGTGCGCCGAAATAGTGTTTTAACCCAGGCGCTATCCATGACCTGCGTGCTTGGGACGGAGTCGCCGAAGATGTCACTATTGTAAGTTTCATCATAAGTTTCGTCGTGATGATCGCTTGGTTCAGCTGAAAACTCATCGTATTCGAAAATATCATCCTGATCGTCCTTATCATCTTCAAATATTTCACGGATCTGTTTCTGAAACTCTTCTACGCTTAACCCCACTACATGTGCAATAGACTCCTCGTATTTCTGGTGCAATCGCTTGGCTGTTTCTGGCGCCATTAGGGCGATGCGCTGCATAACCAGCTCTTCTGTCCAGTCACGAAGTTCATTTCGGTGCCATTCGGAGAGGCTCTTTCGGCTGGCAAATTCGATTAGTTTTGTTGCCAACGCAATCAGAGTGTCAAGCTGTTTTTGGTCCGTCTCTCGGGTGTGCTGACGAAAGGTATTTGTTAACTCGTCCATTTCAATCTGGAATCGTTGATTAAGCCGTTT
>JARRQF010000322.1:0-5369 GCA_037382065.1 Candidatus Thiodiazotropha sp.
TGCAACTCCTTGGAATAGCGGGCTATTCCGCGTCGTTGCGTCTTGCCCTGCACCACCACAAGCGCACCCTTCACGCTGTCCAACTGATCTTTTTAGGTTAAAGAGCGAATGCTCCGTTTGGTTCACTTCGAGTGGCTCACAAATTAAAGCCCCCGGTCTTGCCGGGGGATGCATATTTTATGTTTTTATCTTTGGAGTTAGCGTCTCATCCACCCAATATTTGGCGGATAATGCGCTTCATCAAGCTGTCTGATAATTGGAAGATGGGGAGGAAATGGGTCTTTAGCGCATGCTCCCTCATGTACAATTTTTACACAAGCTTGTGTGGCATGACAGGCATTGCTGTGGGTCTTGCCATCATCTCCACAGACTGGCGCATAAAGAAAGGTGCAGACCATGCTGGGGCTTATTTTCGCATTATTGTCGTCACAATCTACAGGACCACAGTCACCTCCCTCAGGAGAGTAGCCATCCATATCTTCATCAGTACATGCCGGTGACTCAGAGCACTCTCCTTCATGCACGATTTGCACGCAATCACGTAGTGCTTCACAAGTATTACCATAGGTTTCGCCATCCGCACCGCAGACTGGACTATAAACATCAGGGCAGACCATCTCTGGATTAATGTTAGGATCTTGGTCGTTGCAATCTCGAGGTCCACAGTTATCACCTGCAGGTGAATAGCCATCTTTGTCCCTATCCTGGCAAATTGGAGGCGTCGAACTGCAAGGTTCATTGTAGGCAACATCCACACAAGACAGACTTGCGACACAAGCATTTGAATAGGTCTTGCCATCAGTACCACAGACCGGGTCGTAATTCATTGGGCAAAAATGTCCACCGGGATTGCAGCTTGTGATTCTTGTGCCAGACATCTCCGCAGAGAATGCGTTTGTTGCACCATATCCTAAGCTAAAGGATTGGTTCGCATTCGTGCTTTTGAATGCCTTAACATTTTCTTTCCGATTATCGAACCATTAGTCTCTGCGTGAAGCTATGGATTTCGTTCACTATTTAGGGGTCAGCATCGCACAAGTCCCTGGATGCAGATGGTAGTGCCCCTTTGCCGCTGGTATATTACTGATTCCATTGATTTTAGTTAAAATATAAAAGCCATCGACCAGGACTTTCCATTTGCCTTCCGGTAGTTGAAAGTTCACACCACTATGACTGCCATTAAGTAAGATCAGTAGTGGCTTTTGGTCCCTATGCCAAAAATGGTATTTACGAGGTGACCGTAGAAGGTAACCAATGGCATTGACATTATCATTATGAGGAAAGCCAGTTGGATAGATCCAGTTAATATTCCAGTCATTTGTTTCGATATTATATACCTTTAAATGACCAGTGTAGCGAAAATGAGTAAAGTGCTTTCTTAGTGCTATTAAGTTTGCTACTGCTTTTACAAGTTCACTATTTTGATGAGCATTCTCCCAATTGAGTTGATTTAGATCTGGACGATTATAGCTATTATCATGCCCCTTCTTTGTATAGAGCATTTCACTACCCTCACCAAGCATCGGTATCCCTTGGGAAGTTAAGACTAAAAAGATACCAAGGAAGACTCTCTGTTTATCACCATTGACAATATCAGCAAGGGTTTTGCCATCGTGGCATGAGATATAATTGATACTCTGCTGAGGTCGTATGGCCCATCCGCCATCTTTGATATGACTTCCCGTTATCCCCCTCATTAAGATATCTCGATTGTGATAGTCTCCTTGGCCATTAATAAAAGTTCGACCAGATTCGCGAAAGTCATCATTCCAAATAGACCAACGCGTTTTGGAAAAATAGGTGCTCATTTCCTGCTTACCCCATTGCGCACCAGACAGTGCCCAAGGTTCTGCAATGAGATAAATCCGCTTTGGTAGTCGTTTAGCAATTTCCATCATGGTTTCTTTATCATGTAGTGCGCCAAGATCGAAGCGAAAACCATTAAATTTAAAGTGATTGACTAAGTAGAGTAGTGTTTCAATTATTGTTTCTCTAATATGTTGACTTTCTGTTTTAACGCTAGTACCGCACCCTGATCCCTGGCAAAAATCGCCATTATCCAACTTTCTATATACAACATCTTCACCCCATGCCTTGACCCATAGTTCTGCTCCGTGGTTGAAGACAACATCAAGAATAACGGGTATTTTTCGCCCATGTAAACGATCAACCAACTGCATGACTTCGAGATTGACACTCTTTTTATCTATGGCAAAGTCATTCCTCAATGCATGATAGTTAATCGAATAGTAACCCCAGTCTTTACCTAGTTCTTTATCGTTAAATTGTAAAGGCAGGAATTCAACTGCGACATTAAGGTTTTGAAGATAATCTAGTACAAATTCTGATGCTGCGCCAAGGTAGGTTCCCCTGTGTCGTTCCTCAGTAACCATTGAGCTATGGTGTCTACTAAGAGCAGGTAAATGAGTTTCATAAATAACAATTCTACTAAATGGTGGTGCAATAAAAAATTTATTTAGATAATGATAATTAACATTTGAAAAATATGATCGATATTCGCCATCGATAATTTCTATTCGCCGTGCTCTAGGGTCAATGACTTTTTTTACTCTATTTTTTTCAGTAATTCTAAAATAATAAGAAACATTATCTAGCTCAGTGTAAGGTAGTAATAGATTAGTCTTCCAATATCCTCGGGCATCTCGTTTCATTGACCAAGAGACATTCAGATCATCAATTACGAGACAAACCTCATCAGAGTTTGGGCTATAAAGAGAAATAGTGTTTTTAGTTCTAAATAACCAATTCATAAGATACTTACTACCATTATTATTTAATCGCTTAACAAGAGGAATAATCCTCAGATAGTTGAGAAATAGCGTATAGGAAGCATAAGCAGCCACCAAAACAAATCCAACAATAATTGGCCCATCATGATTTATAGACCAAATTCCAAACGCAAGCCAAGCTAGATATTATATAGATCCAAGCAATATTAGTCCTTATAATTGCTTTGGATTTTTATCTAGATTATTATTATGTTATTGATATTTAAGGGATTTATTAAGATGATGCTTTGTCTCATTATGCACTCTCAAAAAGTCGTGACAGTAACAAGCTATTATTTTGTGAATAAAGTCATAGAGTTAGTCAATTGAGCTACTCATTTGAACAGCTACATTACATTGAATGCTATTTTTAATCAGTATGTTAACTATCTTCAATAACACCCTTGAGCTTGATGGTCTGAGATGGACTAAATGTTACAGGCCATGTTGGTAGGAGTGTCGAGGCATGAGATAGAAGTCTCCTTTGTTTGTCATCGCTTTTAGTTAGCCTATTATGTAGGATGTGGTGAGGTACGAACCGCATCAATAACAGAATTCCATGGTTCATGAAAATCAATTGTAATAGGTGACTCTTTAATCTTTTATGCATCACACAGAATTACGTATGCTCGCTACCGGGATTTTATCTCTCAAGGTAATGGATAAGCTGTGCGGTTTCATGTTTTTTTCAATATTTGTTAGACTATTCCTCTTCTCGTATTTTGCCGCCTTGATTGCGAATGTGTTGCAGAAATTTTCTTGATGCATTATCTTTAGTCTACTTTTTATAATGGAATGGATGTGGATCGTGATGTCAAAATATTATTATGGAAAGCAATCAGCAAAATCAACAAACTCCCGTTTGGTTTCTATTTTCTTAAGTGGTGCACTACTAGTACCGTCTGTCGCTTTTTCAGGAAGAGCTATCAATTTACCAATGGAAGAGAAGTTTGATACGACTTCATATCAACGTGATCTTATTTGGATTTCTGATGGAGCTCATCATGAATGGGTTCCTCATGGAGGTTGGCATGGGACTGGTGCAGCAAAGTTCTATCCGCCTACGTTGGGTGATGGTGGCTATGCTGGTATTGGACAACTTGAGAGAATTAATGGTGGCCGTGGTGCTACTCAGCTCAACATTAGATTTTTGGTTTTTCATGGCCCTGATTGGGGTAACGTGCGAACAGTTAATAAAGTTGCGATTATGAATCGCGCTGAAAACTTTTTGGTCACCCGACCGATGTTCATATCATGGTATAACGAGGAAGGAGGATGGAGAAGCCTTGGTGCTTGTAATGGCACAGTATGTAACTACCATGGAGGTGATTATTGGCCTAACGAGGATGATACTTTCCGTATTGGGCCTGAAAATCGCTTAGGCGAGTGGATATCAGTTGAGTGTGAGACCAATACTATCACAGGAAAAATGAAGGTCTATATTTACACACAAGATGGAGAGGAACATGGCCTATATGCAGAGCAGGACATGAAGGAGGCAACCAGCCCCTACGGTCCGGGTACTACGCCAATTCATTATGTGGATATAATAGGCGGTTATTTTAACAAGAAAGGGTTAGCTCAATATACAGATGACGCGTATTATATCATCGATGAGTTGAAGGTTGATGATAGCTATATCGGTCCGCCTACAGGATTTATTAAAACGCCTAACCGCATAGCTATAAAAACGTTTACAAAGGCTAGTCAACCCCTTTGGCAAACTGTGGGTTTACCGGAACAATTTATTGGTACACCGATCTTGCTCAGTCAGATGCAGTCCTGTAATGGTAGTGATACTGCTTCGATGAGAATTAAAAATAATAGAACCAACGCAGTAGATCTGCTGGTTGAGGAAGAGCATTCCTTTGATGCTGAATATGGCCATGCAGACGAAGTTATTGGTTTATTGGGTCTTGGCGAGGGTAAAATTATCGATCAATCAGGCCTTGTGGTAGGTGAAGCAGGCTTGGTTTCAGTAAATGCAGGTAATGCTAATGATTGGCGGACGCTCACTTTTTCAAGGGAGTATTCTGATCCCGTCATATTGATGCAAATGAATACATTCAATGGCAGTCAAGCTGCACATATGCGTTTGAGAAACGTTTCGACTACGAATGCACAATACCACATAGAAGAGTGGGACTATCTGAATGGCTTTCACGTGCCTGAAACGGTAGGTTACATCGTTCTTGAGCGAGGTACACACCTTCTGAATAGTGGCAAAATAATTCAGGCTGGCTCTATTTCTGCCAACCATGCTTGGGTCGATATTGGTTTTCAGGATTTGGGTGGTAAGCCTGTTGTATTTTCACAAAGCCAGACTTATAACGGCAATCAAGCTGTGGTAACACGACAAAGAAATATTTCATCAAATAGCTTTCAAATGAGATTGCAAGAAGAGGAGGCTAATGATGATTACCATGCGGTTGAAACAGTAGGCTACCTCATCATAAGATAATTAATGTGACTACTCCCCGCCCGGCGCAACAAGTTGCTTTGGGCGAGGCTTCTTGCTTCAACGTCCGTAACAATCAAGTGAATGATTGGATGACACAGACTCCGCAAGCGAAAACGACA
>JARRQF010000323.1:0-7706 GCA_037382065.1 Candidatus Thiodiazotropha sp.
CGCAGCAAAGCCAACAGGGTGTCCGCGACGACCTGCATAGGTGGGAGCAATCATCGACGCTCCCTGCCCCATTCGCTCCACTAATAACTCAATAGTCACCGCAGATATCCACGGCATATCAGCCAACGCTACCAACCACCCCCCGGCATGGACACTGGCTCGAACAGCCAACCCTAGGCTCTCCCCCATACCGGCATGGTACCGGTGATTCTCAATAACCCGATAGCCAAGTTCACAAAAGGCCTGCGCCAGCTCTGAATCACCTGGGCGCACAATGGCTACGACCTGGGGAACCACTGAGATCAATACACGTGCACTCGCTATTCCCAACGGCTCTCCATCTGCCAAGGGGTGCATTAATTTGGCTGAACCAAAACGTCGGCCACTACCTGCCGCCAATAAAACACCTGTTATTTGTTGCGTCCTAGACTCCACAGTTGAGCTGGAGCTATTTTGCACTAGCATCGGCGAGGGCTCCACTCAAGTAGTTAAGAGAGATAGTTCGTTCGCGTGAGATGATCTCATCAACCTTGCTGTAGTCAATGGGTTTTTCTATAACATCAGCAAGAGTGTGTGCACTAGATAGGTTTCTATGCTGCAAACCAAGTCTGTCGAGAAGAGCGGTGACTTTGGGTTTGTTATCCGCGAAGGTGCCGAAAACCTTACGATAAAGAACGGAAAAGATAGTGCCATGAAAAGTGTCAGTAACGACGAACGTAGCGTTCCTAAGCCATCCAAGAAATTCAAATGGTGTTGCCGCTACAGATTTATCGCACCAAGCGTTGAAAAAGCCAAGGGAAATTAGTTTCAATCCATGGGCCTGTGCGAATTCGCGAGTCTGCGCAATCTTATGTGAATCAAACCCATATGTATAGACGAGGACATAGCCTGATTCACCGCCTCCTGACGGAACCTCTTCAGCATTGAATTCCGTTAGGAATGTTGGGTCAAGAACCATGATTCCTTTTCTGCCGGTAAGTTTCTCGATAAGTTGCTCGGTATTTACATCCCTAATCGATAAGGCGTGCATGTTCTTAAGGCCATTCACAAATTCCGGGTAGTTTGCAAAATCGTCGGGCATCGCAGAACTTGAGCTTGGAGCATAAGCAATTATTCGTCCGCTGTTAAGCGCACAACCGAAGAATTCGGGAAATGGCAAGAATGTGTCGTTATTGATGTTCCAAACTTCATCGCTGCCTATGACTACGGCTGGGTAGTATGATCGCGTAGGCTGATAACGGATTGGGGATATATCGAACGCTTGCCACGCTTTCTTGAATGCCATGTGCTTTCTGATGTTAAACAAGAGCACGTCTAGCTTTTTAGTCAGAAGCTTACCAACACGCTTGCGGTTGGCCGCAGCACTACTCACATCAAGAAATTCGCTTTGATAGCCCAAAGTCCGTATTGTTTTCTGTAGCGCATATGCTTGTAGAAATGCTCCATAGTTATAAGAATTGTAGAGGGTAATAATTCCAACAGGGTTTGATAAGTTCATACGATTAAAATAGCTTCCAACTAGATGAGACAAGTCCATGCAATTATAAAATGAAAGCATGAAAAATACCTACCCCACTACACATCAAGGCAAAAAACTGAGGGCAGGATAAATTGGAAGCATCTGTCTATCTGACCTCCATCGACGTCAACACCCTAGATTTCCTGCTAAACCTACCCCTCTTCTACTATTTTTTGACCTTACAGAACATTTCCAAAAACCTGTTCGCTCCCATTGCTGAAATGCGTAGTGATCGTCAGCTCACACCCGCATAAGCTATTAATTATACGCAATAAATTATAGTTTAACGCCATACATTACACAGGTCTGCCCCTATAAAAATCACCTTAAAACCATGTAGAATGCTCCGCTGAATTGCTTTTGTAAAAAACCCAGGGTCAGTATCGGCTAGATCCGGGAATAATAGGGTGGTGGTATACAATGTATATGTTGATCGTTGAAGATAACCCGGATCTACTAGAAAACCTTATTGAGTTCTTCGATTCAAAAGACCATGTGGTTGATGTTGCATACAATGGACTTGCAGGTCTTCAGCATGCCTTGGATAATTCCTATGATGTCATCGTGCTCGACCTGATGCTGCCGCGCATGGATGGTATCGAAGTCTGCAACCGTCTGCGCAAGGAAGGGAATGGAACACCGGTCTTAATGTTAACCGCTCGGGATACATTGGCCAACAAGCTTGAGGGCTTTTCCAGTGGAGCGGATGACTACTTGGTAAAGCCTTTCGCTCTGCCGGAACTCGAAGCGCGGCTTACTGCGCTTGCGCGTCGAACGCATGGCAATTCTGTTCAGCGTGTTTTGACTGTCAGTGATTTAAGCTTTGATGAGGATACGTTGCAGGTTCACAGGGGGGGAAGAAAGATTGTTTTATCACCTATCCCGCTAAAAATCCTTGCTTTGCTTATGCGCCGTTCTCCTGGAGTGGTTGGCAAAGAGGAGATAGCACGAGAAATCTGGGGAGATGATCCTCCCGACAGCGATACACTCAGGGCACATCTACACAGTTTGAGATCTGCCATTGATAAAGATTTACCTGTACAGCTAGTTCAAACCGTACGTGGGCTGGGTTACTGCGTAGTAGAACCAAATGACAAGTGAACGAAGTCTGAGAAAGCGAATTTCCATCTCATTGGCGCTTTTTAGCGGCATTGTCAGCTTGGTACTCGCTACGCTCATCTATCTGGCATCGCTCGATATGGAAGCAAGTTTGATCAACGACACGCTGAATGCCGAACTCGAAGACTATATTGCCAGACGACATCGCAATCCACTTTCATTACCAGAGCGCACCGCAACCATCAGGGCCTATGTAGTTAATACCGAAAATCCAAGTAGTACAACCCCCAAAGAGGTTACCGAATTAGCTGCTGGCCAGCACAATATTAAGCTGGAAAGTATAAGTTATCTTGCCGGTGTACGCTTTGTAGGTAAGCAGAAATTCATTGTTCTTTACGATCTGAGTAATCTCATACAACGTGAAAAACGCTTGCTTTTGATACTAGCAGTCAGTGTGCTATTGGTAACGATTATTTCGGCGCTGACAGGCCGCTGGCTGGCAACACTTATGATTGCACCGGTCACCCTTCTGGCACAGCGGGTCTCACGAATGACCCCGGAAGAAGATGTATCCTTGCCAATTGCAGCAGAATTTCCATGGGTTGAGGTGAGGTGGCTTGCAGAGGCATTTGATAATTATTTAAAGCGCCTACATGATTTCATTGAACGTGAACGCCTTTTTACCGGTGATGTCAGCCATGAACTCAGGACTCCCCTAGCTGTGATTGAAGGTGCGTGTGAGCTATTGCTTCAGGATAGCGCCATTGACGCAAAAAATCATAAACGCCTGCTGCGGATTCAACGCTCGGTCACGGAGATGAGCATGATAACATCTGCCCTATTGGAATTGGCACGAGAACAAGGAGAAGAAGAAAATCATTCGCCGGTTTGTCGATGTGAAGAGGCCATCAAGGAGGAGATTGAAAGATATCAGCAGATATTCAGCCACAAACCCATCCACATTTCACTAGAAATTGCTGAACTGCCAACTCTTAACCTGGATCATGCTATTTTATCCATGGTCTTTGGTAATTTGCTGCGAAATGCTATAAGTTTTAGCGAAGAGGGGGAGGTAAAAGTTCGCCTTGACAAGAACGGTATCAGCGTTTCAGACGAAGGGCCAGGATTTGAATCTAGTGATCTCGAGCAGTTGTTCAAACCCTATACCCGTGGATCCAAAAGTACTGGTGCTGGCCTTGGTTTATCATTGGCATGGCGCTTATGTGAACGCCTGCACTGGAAGTTGAGCTTAGCAAACAGGCCCGAAGGAGGTGCTGTCGCACGTATCCATTTTAATTCAATCGAAAAGAATCGTTAACGCTATCTAAACATTGCATATACACTCTTCAAACCAAGCGAGGAGTAGAATATAGGTTGAGATTTTATGAAGGATCCAGCGCTAATGTCACACGCCATTGAAGTCACCAAAACGCTTCCCCAAGCAAGCATTTCTATATCCAAACCATTGAAATATATTGCTACTGCAACCCTATTTCTATTCGGTCTACTTGAACTGAATGGTGTTGTATTTGGCTTTGGTGCACTGCTTGGATTGCTTGGATTCTCATTCATGGAGAGAGTTAAGGAAATAAATGAGCGCCCATCAGAAATAACCCACACTATTGTTGGCGAACGATTCGTTGATGGAGGGGTGTTTAGAGAAACCCCCATCAGAAGGAATCGATCTCATTGTCCCATCGTAAATGACGGCGGGAGCTTTGAGCGCTATAAGTATTGAGGTCATTTTGTCATTACTTCACGTAGCCTTAGCCAAGAAGTACGACTAACCACCCGGCAAACTTTCTAGTGTGGTGCTTCATACAAATTGACGATTATAGAAGCCTGCTCAGGCCAGGAGACAAGGCGCAATGCGCAGGGAATGGCTCGCCCTTTTCAAGCATTGCAACGCCTTTTTACGCTTTCTTTGAACAACTGATTTCCTGGATTAATATCACGATGACTAGTCGTTTTGCTCCCTTTATGCGCTGGTTACCTCAGGTAAGCCGCGACGATTTAAAGTCTGATTTAATGGCAGGCCTGGCAGGTGGAATTATCGTACTGCCTCAGGGTGTCGCCTTTGCTACAATTGCTGGTATGCCACCGGAGTACGGATTGTATGCCGGCATGATTCCGGCCATTATCGCCGCCCTATTTGGCTCATCAAGGCATCTTGTTTCTGGGCCAACCACCGCAGCATCGATTGTCTTGTTCTCCTCGTTATCTGTGTATGCGACGCCCGGCAGCTCAGAGTTTGTCAGTTTAGCACTGACCCTTACATTTATGGTTGGTCTGATTGAGCTGACACTGAGTCTTGCGCGTCTAGGCGCATTGGTTAATTTTATCTCTCATTCCGTAGTTGTCGGGTTTACTGCCGGTGCTGCCATATTGATCGGAGCTAAACAACTTAAAAACTTTTTTGGTATCCATATGGAATCAGGGGGACATCTTCACGATATTCTCTGGTCGTTCTTTCTGCAACTTCAGAATATTAATCCCTATGTCACCATGGTAGGTATGGGTACGCTTCTAAGTGGTATCCTTATCCGAAAATATTGGCCGAAAGCGCCATATTTGATTATTGCCATGGTGTTTGGCAGCGTCGTCGCCATTTTTTTGAATTATCTATTTGGAGAAGATGTAACCAGAATCGCCCAGGTTGGGGCGCTCCCCTCAAGCCTGCCACCGCTGTCCAGCCCAGATTTTTCTCTCGATGCAATTAAAAAGTTGGCGCCGACAGCCTTAGCTGTAACACTATTCGCACTCACCGAGGCAGTTTCAATTGGGCGTTCACTAGCTGCCCGTGGGGGGTATCGTATCGATGGTAACCAGGAGTTTTTTGGCCAGGGATTATCGAATATTGTAGGCAGTTTTTTCTCCGGCTATGTGGCTACTGGCTCATTCAACCGTTCAGGTCTGAATTATGAAGCTGGTGCCAAAACGCCTTTGGCAGCAATTTTTGCCGGGCTACTGCTCATGATGATTGTTTTATTAGTGGCTCCCCTAGCAGCCTATTTGCCTAAAGCAGCGATGGCAGGATTGTTGTTTATTGTTGCTTGGGGATTGATCGATTTTTCAGGCATAAAACACATTCTAAAGACTAACCGACGTGAGTCCGCTATTTTATTGGTAACGGCTTTAAGTGCCCTCTTTTTGGAATTGGAATTTTCTATTTTTGCTGGTGTACTGCTGTCACTGATTTTATTCTTGGAAAAGTCATCTAAACCTGCAATAAGACGAAGGACTATAGACTCAAATTCCCCTAAGCGTCCCTTGGTTACGAACCCTGAATATCCAGAATGTCCACAGATACGCTTTGCTAGCGTGGAAGGCCCCATCTTTTTTGGTTCGGTAACTCATGTTCAAGATACTTTCGATCTATTTCGAAACAAAAGCCCAGAACAAAAGCAACTGGCGTTATTGTGCAGCGGTGTAAACTTTGTTGACATGCAAGGCGGTGAGGCCATAGCCAAGGAGGCTCAGCAACGTAACGAATTGGGCGGTGGACTTTATCTGGTCAATGTAAAAAAGGGTTTATGGGATACTTTAGAGGACTGCGGCTCTCTGGAGGAGGAGAATGCCCGTCACGTCTTTCAGACAAAAGGCGCAGCTATTCGAGGTATCTACCAAAAACTGGATAAGTCAATTTGCGCAAATTGTGGTAAACGTATTTTTATGGAATGTCAGCAAGAATTCGGTAGTATAAAAGACGTTAAGTCGGATATTCTTAAGGAGCATCCTCTTGCAACTTGTGGCTAAAAGCCACTTTCAGCGGTAGAGGCACGCTGAATAATATCGAAGTGATGGAGTGGGGCTTTGCTTATCAAGCCAAGTGGCATAGTCTCCGCTGCCTACTGAAGAAAGATATTTTTAGGGCTATTTAAACGATGGAAACCACAGCATTAACAGAAACCTTAACCTGGAATACCCAGATGATGGTTTCGGCTATTATTCTAGTCGCCACCTTCTTTGGTATATTTACCGAAGGTGTTCACGGCTTTCACCGCACCAAGTTCGCCATGGGGGGAGCTGCGTTAATGATACTGTTTGGGCAGTTCTTTGGTTTTTACAGCCCGAATCTAGCCGTTGAATCTATCGACTGGAATGTCGTATTCCTGCTGGGTGGCATGATGACCATTGTCTCCATCATGATCCCTACCGGCGGATTCCAGCACCTGGCCTACCGTATTGCTGACCTAAGCCGAGGGCGACAGTTTTTACTGCTAGCCATGTTGGGCACGGCGGTAACCGTGATCTCACTGCTATTGGATAACGTTACCACAGTGGTTATCTTCGGACCGTTGATTATCCTTATCAGTCAGGCACTGAAGGTCAGTCCAATTCCCTTCCTTTTAGCAGCAGCGCTGCTCTCTGATACTGGTGGTGTAGCCACCCTGGTAGGTGATCCACCTAACTTAATGATTGGTTCGGCAGCCAATATCGATTTCAATACCTTTGCACTCCACATGGGCGGCATCGTACTCATCGCCTGGCTTGCCACCTTGACTTCCCTGAAATGGTTATTTAAGTCTGAGCTGGCCGCCACACCAGAGCCGCAGAACTTCTCCGGGATGGGAGAGATTACCGATAAACAGACCTGGTACTCAGCGGTTTTAGTACTGCTTATTATGGTGGTGCTCTTCATCTTTCATCACACCATGCACTGGGAGCCCTGGTTTGTCGCTGCCCTTGGCCTGACCTTATTGGTGTTCATCGCTCACCAAACTGAATTGGATGAATCATTCAAAGAGGTGGAGATGAGTCTGCTGATGTTCTTCATCTCCCTATTTGTGGTGATCGGTGGTGTTGAGCAAAGCCACTTTCTGGAATACCTGGGTCAGTACATACGTCCATTCGTCGAATCCGATCTGCTAATAGCCTCCCTCGTGCTTATGTGGATGGCCGCCCTCCTCTCTGCCATGATCGATAATATCCCCTTCACTGCCGCTATGGTGCCCATCATCCTGGGTATGGAACAGCAGGGAATCAACGTCTCTCCTCTCTGGTGGTCACTGGCTATTGGTGTGGGCATGGGCGGTAATGGCACCCACCTGGGATCCACGGCAAACGTCTTCATTGTCACTATCTCTGAACGTTTGGCCAAGGATACTGGTGACGCCAGCTTAAGAAT
>JARRQF010000324.1:0-6899 GCA_037382065.1 Candidatus Thiodiazotropha sp.
CGCTGTCCAACTGATCTTTTTAGGTTGAAAAGGGCGAGCCATTCCCTGCGCATTGCGCCTTGTCTCCTGGCCTGAGCAGGCTTCTATCATCGTCAATTTGTATGAAGCACCACACTAGAATGCCCAAAAAGCTCCGTTATTCTCAGGGTGGAGATGAGTAGGGAGATTAGAGTAAGGGCCGGGGAAATAAATCATCATCCCATCTTTGGATGATGACTTATTTCCCCGCCCCTAAAGCCGGCCGGCCAAGAGGGCCGGTTAGCGATTATTCCACGAGGTAGCGGAATTAGACGTTACGGGCATCCATCATTTGTTCAATGATGGGCTGCAGGATGATCTCCATGGCGAAGCCCATCTTACCGCCAGGCACGACAATTGAGTTGCGCCGAGACATGAAGGAGCAATCGATCATTGATAGGAGATAGGGAAAATTGATATCGAATTTCTTCGGATCACTAAAGCGGATTACCACGAAACTCTCGTCGGGAGTTGGGATATCGCGGGCGATGAATGGGTTGGAGGTATCCACTGTTGGCACACGTTGGAAGTTAATGTCGGTACGAGAGAACTGTGGGGTAATGTGGTTAATGTAGTCCGGCATGCGCCTCATGATGGTATCGACGATAGCCTCTTGGCTATATCCACGCTCTGCATTATCGCGAAAGATTTTCTGAATCCACTCCAGATTGACGATGGGTACTACACCAACGCCCAGGTCCACATTTTTGGCGACATCCACATCGCCATTCACTACCATACCGTGCAATCCCTCGTAGAAGAGCAGGTCAGTATTACCTTCAATCTGCTCCCAGGGTGTGAATTCACCTGGTTGCTTATCGCATTTGAGGCGAGCATTGTGTTCAGCTGCCTCTTCGGGGCTATGTAGGTAGTAGCGCTTTTCGCCTCCGCCTGTTTCACCATAGGTTTTGAATAACTCGGCGATTTTATCGAAATGGTTGGCTTCAGGGCCAAAATGGCTGAGTCCAGCCGTGACTTTTTCACGCATCTCTACCCGCGTGTAGCGATGGAAGCTGTCACCCTCTACAACGGCGGGTTTAATCCCATCACGATAGAAAATGTGTTCAAATGCGCGTTTGACTGTGGTTGTGCCAGCGCCTGATGAGCCAGTTACGGCCACCACAGGATGCTTTTTAGACATGAGCTACTCCTTAATTATGATCATTGTAATGTTATTGTCCGGGCCCCTTCAAAGGGGGAATAATCCTAAAAAAATCAGTTGACCGCTCTATTTCTATAGCAGGTTCCTGATTTTAAAGAAAATAGCTCCGATGGCCATGGTCACCTGTTGGGTGAATTACGCTATAGCATGAAGGGCATGCATGTGGCGGCGTTGCAACTTTTTGGAATAGCAGGCTATTCGCGTCGTTATGTCTTGCCCTGCACCACCATAAGCGTACACTTCACGCTGTCCAACTGATCTTTTTAGGATAATTGTTTTGTCCAGACTGGTTTTAAATAAAAAATTGTTGCCAACTATAACACGGAGATTCTCCATTTCCAGTGTGAAGGCTGTGAGAATGTTGATCACGCTAAGTCACTATCATGAAATGGTATATATGCTGCGTTGCAGCAAAGCTATTTAGCAGAATAGCCCGAAAACCCTCGCCCAATGCGGGCGGGGATGAAAGGGCTAATCAGGCGTAGCCTGATTTTCTACAGACTTACGCCAGGTCTCAATCGTTGCTCCACCTGCCGAAACTTCCATCATGTACACTCAATTGAAATACCTTTGTTAAGCTATAATCCTAAAAAAATCAGTTGACCGCTCCATTCTAATAACAGGTATCTGATTTTAAAGAAAATAGCTTCGATGGTTATGGAGCGGTCAACTGATTTTTTTAGGTTAAAGCAAGGTATCATTGAACTTAAAGCGGCTGGACTGTCGTTTTCGCTTGCGGAGTCTGTGTCATCCAATCATTCACTTGATTGTTCGGACGTTGAAGCAAGAAGCCTCGCCCAAAGCAACTTGTTGCGCCGGGCGGGGAGTAGTCACGTTAATGTGCTCCCTCTCCAGTCAGGACCACAGGTATGGTAAGAATCAGGATAAAGAGATCGAATAGTACACTATTTTTTCGAACATAGGTAAGATCATAATAGAGTTTATTCGCCGCATCCTCCACGCCCTCTCCATAAGGGTATTTTACCTGTGCCCACCCAGTGATACCTGGCTTTACTTGATGCCTTAGGGCGTAACCCCTGATCTCACGTTGAAACTTTGAAACAAACTCTGGTCTTTCGGGACGCGGCCCTACCAAGCTCATTTCGCCTTTAAGAACATTCAGCAGCTGCGGCAACTCGTCTATACGTGTCTTACGAATAAACCGCCCAATAAGTGTCACCCGTGAATCATTTTTTATCGCCATCTGTGCACCGTTCTTCTCCGCATCTGTGTGCATGCTGCGGAACTTGAGCACATAGAACTCTCTGCCTTTTAGCCCAACCCGAATCTGACGATAGAATACCGGGGATCTCCCCATACTGCTTAGCCAGATCAGCATCATCGTCACTAACATGATAGGGCTGGCCAACAACAGAATCAGCAGCCCCAATACAATATCTAATTGGCGTTTTCCGCTCGCATCGACACCCTCTTTTCTTGAGAGTGCAAGGTGATTAAAAATATGAGAACCAGTTCTGGAGCTTGATGGATTGATGGCACCCAATGAGTCTGTTGTATCAATTTGATCAAATCCGTAGCGCGATTCATCATAGTGTACAAATAACTCGCTATCAGTCTGAACAGTCATCTTCCTCTCTCCCGAAATATTATTAATGGTGTGTGACGTCTCCAGACAGTGGCTCATTTACCTCAGCCATTGTCACCAAGTATGGATATATGATTTCAAATCACAGGCTTGAAGCAGTATCGAATGACGCACTGAGGTTTTGTGACATTTTTACTTGTCACTCATGATTAACATGCTATTTGGAAGAGGATTTCATAGGGCAAGAGTATTCTTGATTACCCCCCAAACTTCTGCAAGTTTGGGTTACTTCATTCCCACACTCTGTGTGGGATTGCCAACATGGGTATCTCCTTGTTTTACATGTGGTCTGATAACCCTGATAACCGGTCGCTCAATAGCTGAACCTCAGACGTAATCAGGTAAGTATTAGGGCTACAAGAATGGCTCAGATCAAGGTGCGAAAAGAGTGAGGCGCCGAGTAAGGTGCCCGTTCTCTGTCCCATATTTCCTTATCTTGGGGCACCTCAAAATGCGATATTAACTCCTTTTCAGAATCAATACTGATCTGTGAATTAATCCGGTTGCCAAATATCGGAGTAAACTCCGGATCTATTTCTGGCACCTGATTCCAGGAGAGCACGGCACGTACCGTTGGATGATGGCCCTCTATCACGGCATCCCAGTATCGATCAGTGTTTAATCCAATTTTTACCAAATGGCAGAGGGGATAGCACTGTTTATTCTCCTCCTTCAAGAGATCACAGACCTTGAAATGACTCAAGCCGACTGCCTGATACCCATTTCCATCGGCCCAATCCACAAAGAATCGCACATACTCCATCGAACCATGGCGCCGCAGCATCCCGCTGTACCCATCCAACTGACGTATGCTAACAATGGCCATCAACTTACCCGCTTGTGGATAGAAGGCAGCACATACTAGCTCTTCCCAATAGGTTACTAAGGAGAATCGGCTAGCATGACGTACGACATCCCCTGGTGGGATATTACCGTCAAACAGATGAGCCAATAAAACATTTCGTGTCAATAGTAATTCATTGTAATCATACCCTTGAATCCACTGATCAATATTCTGGCTTTTCATAGACTTATCTACCAGCATTTTTCCTGATTGAGCTTTAGCATGGCATGACTCAGAGTAAGTCCCAATGACAAGCCCCACAGGGAGTTTGTGACAAATTCACTTGACTCCCCACATTAATTAAATCAACTAAGGCGGAAAAATTTGACCCTTGTGCTGGCATCAAAGAGAATCCCATAAAATTAAGACTATTCAAGAAAAACTGACCATAGGATGATATTTGTGAGATTTATCGCTAGCTTATCTCTTTTACTCTTTCTACCAAGCATGGCACTTGCAAGCACTGGAGAGGGGGATCATCTGGACCTGACTAACCATTGGGTTGGCTTCACAGCGCTTACCATCTTCGTCCTCGCCTACCTGTTTGTTATGGCAGAGGAGTTCACCCACCTTAGAAAATCCAAGCCGGTCATTCTGGCCGCCGGTTTGATTTGGGGCATAATTGCCTGGTACTACAAGACCCATGGCATTCCTCATGCGGCAGAAGTTATGGTGCGCCACAATCTGCTGGAATATGCTGAGTTAATGCTCTTCTTGCTGGTAGCTATGACCTATATCAACGCCATGGATGAACGCAACGTCTTTGAAAAACTACGCTCCTGGCTGGTCAGCAAAGGCTTTGGCTTTCGTCAACTCTTCTGGATTACTGGTGTACTGGCCTTTTTCATCTCACCAATAGCCGATAATCTGACCACCGCCCTACTGATGTGTGCCGTCGTATTGGCCGTAGGTGGCAGCAATAATCAGTTCGTCCTACTCGCCTGTATCAATATCGTAGTCGCCGCCAATGCCGGGGGGGCTTTCAGCCCATTTGGTGACATCACGACCCTAATGGTGTGGCAGAAGACTATTCAAACCCCACAAGGTGCTGTCGATTTCTGGAGCTTTTTCTCGCTGTTTCTGCCTGCGCTGGTCAATTGGCTGGTACCAGCAGCCTTCATGCACTTCGCAGTACCCAATGAACATCCCGCAGAAGGTGGTAAAAGTGTTGAAATGAAGCGGGGTGCCAATCGCATCATTATTCTCTTTCTCGCGACGATCGTCACAGCGGTCAGCTTCCATAATTTCCTTGGGATGCCCCCGGTAATCGGCATGCTAACCGGATTGGCCTTCCTGCAGTTCTTAGGTTTTTACCTAAAAAAATCCTACCATCTGGAGCACCAGCACCTCACCACTGAGGAGCGCACCGAAATAGAGCATGATGGACAGATGGGGGATATGATCTCATTCGATGTTTTTAATAAGGTTGCCCGTGCTGAGTGGGATACACTGTTATTCTTCTATGGCGTGGTACTCTGTGTTGGTGGTCTCGGTTTTATCGGGTATCTCACTGTAGTGTCCGAGGTGATGTATAGCCAGTGGGGAAACGCCTTACAATTAACCGATGCGATGAATGCCACCCCGGCTAACATCATGGTTGGTATACTCTCCGCCATTGTCGATAATATTCCAGTAATGTTTGCAGTTTTAACCATGATGCCCGATATGTCTTTGGGGCAGTGGCTGCTGGTTACCCTCACCGCTGGTGTGGGTGGCTCAATGCTCTCTATCGGTTCTGCAGCTGGGGTTGCACTGATGGGACAGGCAAGAGGTAAATACACCTTTTTCGGCCATCTAAAATGGGCTCCCATTATCGGTCTGGGGTATGTCGCCAGTATCGCAACCCACCTCTGGATAAACGCCGCCACCTTTTAATTAATAAGGCAGGGTATGAAAAGAATTCAGGTTCTGGCCACACTAGCGATCAGTATAATTCCTGACTTTATCCTGGCAGAGCAACTGTCGGCCAGCGGATATAGTATGAGTATCCACTGGGTAGGTATCGTCAGCCTGATTGTTTTTGCCCTGGCGCTGATAGCTGTCGGGATCGAAGAGTTCATCGATCTAAGAAAATCCAAGCCTATGCTCCTGGCGGGGGGAATAATCTGGGGGCTAATTGGCTGGTACTCTCAGCAACATGAGGGAGGAGAGGCCGCCGAGCAAGCACTAAAACATGGTCTGCTGCAATATGCTGAGCTAATGCTCTTCATTCTAGTGGTTATGACCTACATCAATGCTTTATCCGAACGCAGGGTGTTTCTGGCTGTTCGCACCTGGGTAGCACACAGGCGCTATAGCTACCAGCATCTATTCTGGTCTACGGGGCTGATCGCTTTCATGCTCTCACCCTTCCTGGATAACCTATCGACTGCCCTACTAATGGGAGCAGTGGTGCTCAACCTGGAGAGGGATAATCTCCGTTTTATCTCTCTGGCCTGCATCAATCTGGTAGTAGCCGGCGAATTAATCTGCCTCAAGAGCAGATCAAAATCAGACGCGGAGCCAAACGCATTATGGGGCTATTTCTGCTGACTATTGTTACTGCGGTGATTTTCCAGGGTCATCTTGGCCTTCCTGCGGCGATCGGCGTAATGACAGGCCTCTCTTACCTACAATTTTTTGGCTATTACCTGAAAAAGACCCATATTCCCAGCACGGAGCACATTGTCACCACCGAGTCACCCGATTTTTCTGTGGTGGTCGAAAGCCGCCAGCCCTTTGATGTATTTCTGCGTGTGGCCAGATCAGAGTGGGACACCCTTCTATTTCTGTGTGGCGTGATCCTCTCTGTTGGAGGCTTAGGCTATCTTGGTTACCTTACCCTGCCATCAGAGCTCCTCTATGTCCAATTGGGTGCCACAACAACCAATATATCTATTGGTCTCAGCTCATCACTATTAGAGAATATTCCCACCATGTCGGCTGTACTGAAGATGGCACCAGAGATGTCGCTGGGACAGTGGCTGTTGGTGACGCTCACCACCGGCATCGGTGGCAGCCTGCTCTCTATCGGCTCGGCAGCTGGTGTAGCCCTGATGGGACAAGCCAAGGGAAAATACACTTTTTTCGCCCATTTACGATGGACACCTGCAATCGCACTCGGTTTTTTTATCGCTATCCAAAGCCACCTCTGGCTCAATTCTGCACTACTGTGACTACTCCCCGCCCGCCGCAACAAGTTGCTTTGGGCGAGGCTTCTTGCTTCAACGTCCGTAACAATCAAGTGAATGATTGGATGACACAGACTCCGCAAGCGAAAACGACAGTCC
>JARRQF010000325.1:0-4464 GCA_037382065.1 Candidatus Thiodiazotropha sp.
CCCATGTGGATAATTCTCAATCTACAAATGGAAGGATCATCTGGTAATCCAGGTCCAAATAGCGATGCCAACATGCTTGTGGATTGGGTATATGTTGGCCGTAGCGTGACAGAGAGTGGTCCGCTATCTGGCTATGCTTTCTGTGCTAACGAGAGGGAAACCTGTGTTTTTTCGGGCACCCGAGATGTGGCATACGGTGCAGATGGAAAGTTTTATCATCAAACTGCAACCAACACCATCAACTGCGATAACGAAACGTTTGGGGATCCTATTCGCGGTACCAGAAAAGCATGCTACGTTTCCAATACGCCATCTTACAGATCCATGTCGTCATCAGATGTGTCTGCACCCAACAAATTAAGTTGTACTGCGGGTAGTATTGATAGCTGGGAAAACGGCTTTATATTAAATAACTTTACTATCACTAATAACAGTGACGCTATTGTTAGAAATTGGTCAGCCGCTCTTGTATTTGGTCGTCCCGTAACAGTTACCAATGCTTGGGGAATCAATATTTCAGGTTCAGGAGATAATCTAACTGGGACCAATGTTGACTACAATGGATATCTTGCGCCAGCTCAAAGTGCAACCTTTGGCCTACAAGGTACATCGAGTTCATCAATCGACATGCCAGCCTGCCGTGTTGAATAGTTAGTTGCCTTGACAGCCCAAAAGTGGATATTAATTAAACTCAAGTTACTGTTTCGTCGGGAAATCAAGCGAATTAAAAGGTATTGCCCAGAGTATTGTCCAGACACCCAAGCTAACTGTTGCACTAAGCTGGCAAATCTGTCAGCCTTCAACGCATACATACTAAGCTTTCGATGACAAGGAGTGATGTCACGCCTAAGCCAAGGAAGGCGTTGATTTCCTTAAACGATACCGCTTATTAACACTGCATGAGCTGTTGCGTGCGACGAGCCTTTCTCAGTGGTAATGATCCTTACGTCTGGTTTCCAGAAAAGCCGTGAGAAATGCCCCTGTATCTCGCTTGTTAAGAAAACGGCAGGTTGAAGCACACCGATGCTTCGATCGTATTCTAAGCTGCGCAGAGAAAGATATCGATTTATGTGGAAAAATGATTCTCCTTAAGTTTGGGGGTCCAATTAAAACCCGTCCAATTAATTTTGTGGTTCACACACATCAATGATGCGGTTCGCACAGTTCTCCGTATCCTACGTAATATCCTCTTACCACATGTTACGACTTTTTGTTTTTGGGGTACGTTAAACCCATTCTCCGACCTCTACCACCTTTTCGGGATCACCTGTCCGATCGGCTGGATAAAGACCCCGCTGTACACAGTCATGAAAGCTCGTGTACCGACGTTACCTGGAGACACAAGCTAACTATTGCACCAAGCTGGAAAATCTGTCAACCATTAACGGAAATCTACTGATGCTTTCGATGTCAAGGTGTGATGTCATGCCCATGCCCAGGAAGGCGTTGATTCCCCTAGGCGATACTGGCTATTAACACTGCATGAGTCGCTGCGTCCGATGGGCCTTTCTCTGTGGTACTGATCCTTTCACCTGACATCAATAAACTGCTACCGCATAACTGGATGCAGTCTGAAAAGGTGTGATTGCTGGACGCTTACTGCAATTATCTCATACTAACTTTTTCTTTCCTTGTTGGGTTAATTATATACAACCTTCTTAGATTGCCCTGGCTTAGTGCAAATAAATATTTCCTTTGTTGACGGGTATTCCAAGGCCTGAAACTTAACGCTATCAATGGGAATGTCAGATACTGGTAGAACGTCAACCTTGAATCCTGAGTCGCGTAAGCGATTCTCTATATCAAGACCGTATAGTCGTACATGATCTTTTTGCTTGAAGTGCTTTAACCTCTCCTTAGGGGTTCTAACTTCTGGGTTTTCATATGTTGTCGTACTGTAGATAGGCACCATAATTATCGCTACTCCAGACGGACGGAGTACTCTAAATAGTTCTGACATTGCCTTATAATCGTCTTCAACATGCTCTAATACGTGTGAGCACCACACTAAGGAAAAACTGTTATTCTCTAATCGTAAGTTGGTAATGTCCATGTTTTCCATAGCAGATGCTGACGTTATGTCTACGCTCAGATATTCTTTTGAAATTGAACGCAGCCAAGGTTCAATACATCGTTCTGGCGCGAAATGTAGGGTTTTATCCGCGTACTTTGCAAGAGTGTCTTTCATTGCGAAGTATGCGAATCTGTGACGCTCCGAAGAGCCGCAGGAAGGGCAGATAAAACTGTCAGCAGGTTTGTACGTGTAAGCTACCCTCTTAAAAGAGTGTCCAGTCCATCCGCAGATGGGGCATTTGACATTCGAACCGATTGACAGATAAAAGTATCTACCTGCACGCAAAACTCGTTTAAGTTGCTGTTTCATTTAATTCCTCTCCATGGTTAACTATCATTTTCGAGAAGCAAAAACATACGTGCTTAAATATTTATCCAGGCCGCCTAGACCTAATGATTTCCATTAATATGAACAGTGATTATGTGGCTTGATATTTAATTATTAGCATAGATATTAGGTTATTAATACTGCATAGTCTAGGAACTCAATAGTAATTAAGGCTCCACCCACAGCAGAATTTGTGGGAAACCAGGCGTTGCCTGGACCTATATGGACACCCCAAGTCTGTCGAGGACTGATCTGTCATTTTTATCTCACCTTCATATACCTAATGGTCAACAGTCTGAGGAAAAAAGTCATTATTCGTTTCATCATTCATGACGATTTCCTTTTAGCCATAACATAGCGAAGGTGTTGGCACCTTTGATTCACTCAAAGTAACCCTCCTCTGGTCTTCATCGACCATTATTGCGTTCCCTGGGGGGTCCTGATTAATCTAAACTAGCCCCGTTTTTCAATAATTTCCAGTTACTGATGCAGTGGCGCACAGGGCCCGTTGGAACGGACCAACGATACTCGATGAATGTACTTCCTTAGTCGTGATTTTTCGAAGTTTCGTCTGGGCTATGACCCTCCCGGGTAGACACTCACTGATCAACCTCAAGATTCCGATCCTGTAGATCGGACAGGGGGGATCGGGTGCTTCAATATCCTTGCTCGCTGCCTGTTCCGTGGGCACCGGTCGCGCTTGTGCTTCGCGGATCTGTGCCAAACGCCGCGTTGCTTGGAATCTCAAGCTAAATGTGGGTATAGAAGAAATCCCGGAATATAAGCATGTCAGCAGTTATTGGCATAGTCTTAGTCACTCAACACCAAAGCCATGTAGACGGACCTGTGCTTGCGGAGAATTCTTTTCGCTTGGCTTCAAGATAAGCCGCGAGAGACGCCTAGTTATTTCGCTTGAAAAGAGAAAAAACAGGTTGAAGCACCTCGGTGCTTCGATTGAATTCTGAGCTGCGCCGAAAATGATATCGATTTATGTGGGGAAATGACTCTTCGTAGATATGGGTGTCCAATTAATTCCCATGATGGCATCAATAACAAAGCACACACCCACCATTCAACCAACCCCATCCATCACGCCATAAAATTCGTGATTGTGTAGGATGCGGTAAGCTGTGCGAACCGCATCAACAACAGAGGTTCAAAAACATCAATGATGCGGTTCGCACAGCTCACCACATCCTACGTAATATGCTCATGCCGCAGGTTACGAGGTGCCTTATTTTTACGCTTGTCTTGAATGAATTGTAAAAACAGTTCGGCAGGTGTTGGTTAAATCCGCTCCTGATCTCTCAGCACTTTTACCTGAAACAGGGCATTGCGCTCTTCTTCCTCGAGTGCGTTTTCGATAAATTTAATCGTGTTGCGATACTGGGGAATGATGTTGTAGCGCAATGCGTTGACCCGCTTTTGCGCTTTTCGCTGTTCGGCGATCAGACGGTTGAGGCTCATGGAAACCTCGCCCATCTTGGCCAGCAGTAGGGAGGCTTCGGCGAAGTATTTGCGGGTGTCGTCGAAACTCGGGTCTGTGCCGAGCAGGCCCACCGGTTTGAGGGGTTGCACTTCGCCGCTGACCGAGGGGAACTCGACGCCGAGATTGCGCCTTGGGAGGATCTTCAGCTCCAGGACCTGCTGGATGCCCAGGGCGCTTTGGTTGATGGCGCGGCTGCCCATGCGCATCTGTAGCAGGCTGAGCCAGTGGTAGGCCTGTTTCACCGCTTGGTGGGCCTGGTCGCGGATCTCCCGGTATTCGGTAATGCGCTGGTAGACCAGGCGGGTTAACAGTTCTCGCTTGCGTTCCAACAGGCTGTGGCCCTGGTCGAGAAAATTCAGTTGCCGCTTGAGACTCAGCAGAGTGTTCTTGGTCGGCGCGGCCTTGATGCGTTTTCCAGTCATGCGCTGTGCCGATGGTATTTGGCGATTTCGGTTTCGTTGACTCGGGTCAGGGCCTGGGGCGGGAACGCCGAGAGTAGGTCCCAGGCGAGATTGAGGGTCTCATCGATGCTGCGGTCTTCCTCTTCACTCTGTCGCACGAAGCGTGACTCGAA
>JARRQF010000326.1:0-4459 GCA_037382065.1 Candidatus Thiodiazotropha sp.
AGCTAACTTCAGCAGAGATAAATCAGAAGAATATCAATGATCAAGGGCCTTGGGATCCTGATACAGGTCAGACTGTTACGGCAGGGAATCAGAAGACTATTGAGGCTATCTATGTTCCAGACAACATTAATGTATCGAGGGATGAAGCTCTTCGAGCTAAATGGGGGGATCTATCTAGTAGTGAAAGGTCTGCACTTTTACAAGCTAAAGCAGAAGCAAATGCTTATCGCAGATTGAGTGAGTTAGAAGATTCCATTCCAGGAGCGCATTTCCTAGAAAAGCATGGGGCGCAAACTAATCTCCAATCTCAGCTAGATAGGGTGCAGTTTGGTGTAAATCCAAAGACTAAAATTATTGAAACATGGCCGAATGGAAATACTAAGTACCCTTCTTCTGTGACTAGATTCTTAAGTCACAGAGATCAGCTAAATACTATCCAGCGTACTCAACACATTTATAAAACAACAGGAAACCAAGCATTAGCTGAAAGGCCAATGATATTATTGGTTCTGGTTATCAGCGAGGAACTTTGGATTATGGAGCTTCGTATTCTGGACAGGTGTGGTTTAGGAACGATCAGCCAATAACGGCATTTCCTATCTGGGGACAATAACTATGTCAAAAGTTGATGTTAACGACTTAGTAGGCATTTTGAAATTTCTTGACGAAAACTTCTTGAGTGAAGAGCAGTTCTCTGAAATTTGTAATCTCAATGTCGATGAAATGGAAAGCCAGAAACTAATTGCGCAAAAGGTTTTGGTTCCTGGCTTTAATGAAATGAATCATCAAACACAGGAACACCTTATAAGTTCTTTGCGAGAGATAATTGATAGAGGTATGGATTGTTCTTTGGTATTTGAAAGAGTTAATACGCCTTTTGATTTTTCCAGTATCAATCATGTAGGCTTTGTTGAAATTGTTTATGAGGAGATTTGTCGTCAACGATAGGTTGTTCCAGACAGTGCAACTGGGGGAATGCCTGCTCACTTTAGGGCAGGGAATATTCATGAAGATTCGGTATTGAAACAGAATAATTTGAATAAAAATAATTCTGTTTGGCGACCCGACCAAGAAGACTTCGATAGTGCGACATTCAAGGTTATCGTTGGTGATCGTAAATTTACTAAAGGCGGACAACCGAAAGGTACGATATTCGATAGTACCGATAATGGATATTTAGAGATCAAAGGCGGTACTAGTCAATTAAATCCATCTTTCCAGGATTGGCTTGATCGTTGGGGCGTTAATGTTGTGAAACCGGAGTAGCAAGTCGAGTGGAATTTAAATATACAAAACATCAAACAGCTAGAGGGAGTCGTCCAGATGATGAGTCCTTTGATAAGGTTTTCTTAATCAAAAACGTAACTGAATTAAGAGCTACCTATCAAGTCAGGATGCTTGCTTACATGGCTACCAAAAAAGGGAAAAAGTTAGTCATTCAGTTGCCTAAAGGTGCTAAATTGCATGGCTCTCTAAAGGAGCTTAGAAAAAATGTGCCAAATGTGATTAAAGTCGAGCGGGTGTGATATGGGTTTATATTTATGTGTCTTTGACGATGATGATGAAATAGATGGTATAGAAGTCGGGTCCTATTCTGATTTTAATTTTTTTAGGGAAGGGGTTGTTGCATCTGTTGAAAATAATCAGGCGGGTTCAGTATGCCCCACGTTGATTAATCATGTTGATAACGACGGTCTGTGGACTCCGGAAGAGAGTGAAAACCTTTTGACGGAGCTTAATAAAATAGAAGAAATCTTCGTTTCATTGCCGCCAGTTGACTATAATTCTCCTTGGAAATCTGAAGTCGCCAAGAGTTTTGGTATTATTCCTAAGTCCCTCTATGATTGCTTTTTTGACGTTGACGGCGAGCCTCTTATCGAACGTATCAAAGGGCTGGCAAGAATCAGTATTGAAAGACGAATTCCAATTTTATTTCAATAATATCTATTGTGTGGACCAGCTTGTGCTGGGCTTTTTACGTCTGTTTCTGAATCACTGTATCCAGCATATCCATTACAAACTTCTGCTTGGATTTAGGTAGCAGACTAATCTGCTCCACCTGCTTTAGCAGCTTAGGGGCAGGCCCTCGCTTTTTACCGTTGGTTGGTGCAAAGACAGTAGATGAGACATCCACTCCAAAGACAAAACAATAAATCAATAAGCAAACCTGGTAGAGGCTTCTGCCCCAGCTGCGGGGCGTGTCGAATGGTCGAAAGCGCCGCATTGCTGGTCGATGAGGTAATACCAGAACAGCAGGAACTGATAGAGCTGGTGCATACGATCAGCCAGTGGGTTGCCGGCTTTTTGGAGCGCAAGGGCATCCTAGAGCGTGATGAAGACGACTGCATGGATGCAGGAGGTAGGGCGAAGCAGGAGCCAGGCCGAAAACAGTTACCAGAATCTGGATGATGCGGATGAGGGCTCCATGCAACAGGTATTCAACATTGACGTGTCGATCTGTCCGCAGTGCGGTGGTGAGGCTAAGGTGATCGCCAGTATTGAGGATCAGCCGATTATCGACAAGATTCTATCCTTAGGTCCGTAAACAGTGCATCCATGCACCACTTCTCTGGCACACCTCATGAAGAAAGGCGTATTACCGTCACCGCCAGAGCTGTTGCCTGCTACGTGGGCCTCACCAGATTCAGACTGGTTTGCATAGTTATGGGTTTCAGCCTTCTCTAACCGGCACAGCAACAGAAAGAGAGGTAATCAAGTGTATCTATTGTCTGCCGTGATGGCTCACAATCTACCACGTGAACTACAAATGATAGTGAGCCTAGCGCAATGGGTCACCCAGGAAAAACGCCCTGAGCTTTGGAAATTCGAATAATTGAGTAAGTTTCGACAGAGAATTATTCAACCTAAAAAGAATGCAGTAACTGCAGGGTTAAGCAAAAAGACTCTCAGGAATTCTTTCGTAATACTCGATTTTCATGTTAGAGAAATGCTTGAAATAACAAATATTATTTAGCATTTTAATATCTTCTTTTTTTGGATTTATTGCTAAGTAAACCCCCTTAATGAACTCATTTCTTGATTTAAGATCGCTCGAGATCATTTTATATTCATCAGTTTCTGAACTTAAATATCCACAATCCGACTCAAGCGCTCTATATAAATCAAAAAAGAACTCTATCAATTTTTCTTTACCCCCTAAATTACACCCTAAAATAGTAAAATCATTATCGGACAATACAAATAATACATACTTCTTACCAGCCACCCCAATAAATGCCAGTGAAAGCTGAATATACTCCGAAAACCATTCTGATATTTTACCTTCTCCAGCAATCACAGAGCGTTCAAATGCATCAAGCTCAACAACACCATCTGACTTCAACTCTACTAGCTGGCCATCTTTTTCACTATAAGCAAAACCAGAAACAGCACCCTGTCATCCAACTCCATATAACACCTTCTTTACTGCGTAAAATCGATGAAAATATTCAACTTCAAAGTAACCCATATAATCCATAACTATTTTCCTAAATCACACTTACCTTATGTAATACTCATCTGGCAGAATAAAAATACTCTTCGCCCTCAATTCAAAACCGAAATTATCCCTTAGGATTTTCATATTCGGGGTTATTTCTGGATAAACCTTTGGATTATATATTAACACCAGTTTTTTACTTTGTAGCTCAGCATAATTTTTTAGATTTAATCTTTCATCTTGCT
This sequence comes from Candidatus Thiodiazotropha sp., assembly GCA_037382065.1. Lineage (GTDB taxonomy): Bacteria > Pseudomonadota > Gammaproteobacteria > Chromatiales > Chromatiaceae > Thiodiazotropha. The sequence continues at coordinate 3,685 of JARRQF010000326.1, forward strand.
TGCCTAGCAGTTCGATTATCTCTGCCTTTACGCCTTATTTCTTTCCAAAAAATTAGCGAAGCTGGCCTTCTCCAGGTAAATGTGTCAAAAGATCACATAGCAACTGCCGAAGTTAACCTATCAAAATATTCCGGCAAATAGATAGGGTATTAGAGTGACATTTACATTATTAACGGCTTTTGGTTGTTAGTCGGCATTTTTTTAGGTTGAACCGCTGGAATTCATCGGCAAGCTAGCGGCGCTAGAGCCCAAGCCCAGAGTAAACCTGACCCGGTTCCACGACGTGTTTGCGCCCAATAGCAAATACCGTGTCGATGTAACACCCGTGAAACGGGGCAAAGGCAACCCAACGCAATCGAGAGATGACAAAATACCAGAACAACGCCGCCAGGCCAGTAAGGCCGTGGAAGAGGGCGGTTTCAACCGAAAATCCAGTAGATTGAATAGATTGAGGTCGGCTAGACGGGTGATTCAGTCATATCCAGGCCCCAGTTTTTGCCTTGATGTTCATGGTGGTTCTACTATGTGGTAGTTGAAATCTCACAATTTCAACTTAACCACATGAACCACCGCTTTCTCAAATGTGCGAAAGATAATTTACGTTATCTTAATCAACCTTTAAGGTTATAGGTTTTGGTTTTGTTGTGTATTCTTTTCCTGATATTTCATACCCTACCAAACCCAAATATTCTGATCTGAATGAATCGGATAAATTTCCATTAGTATCTACAATCCCTGATGACGAATTTCCAGTAATATTCAACACAGAACTTGT
>JARRQF010000327.1:0-6006 GCA_037382065.1 Candidatus Thiodiazotropha sp.
CGAGACGCTAAGCGGTCATCCGCGTTGTTGCGCGCCTTGGAAAGGGAGAAGCCATTCCCGGCGGCACGCGCCTAGCGGCTAACCGCTTAGCGTCACGCTATAATCGTCAATTTGTATGAGGCACCACACTAGGTTGATGACCGACCTCTTCCGAGATAGACCTGGAAGAGAGTCGGCCTCCTTCAAGCCATTCGATCAGAGCATCCCACTGCGGCTGATCTTTTTTCATAGAAGCTGTTTTTTGTTCGACAATGGCGCAGCCTGTCTCGGATGCTGAAACGTAGTTTTGCGTATCTCGCAGAAAGGCAACTAAGGGGACATCAAGCGCTGTAAGGGTCTGCTGAAGTAACTTGAAGGCACGGGTATTCAAACGCACTCGGTTAGCGACAATGCCGACCGGGATGTCAACCCCCATCTGTCGGCACAAAGTTGTCAACTCCTCCAGAAAATTGAGGGTGACATGCCGGTCAATGGCCGAGGGGAGCATAGGTACGATCACTGCCGAGGCACTGCGCAACATCTCCATCATCTCAAGTCGCTTCATTGAAGCTGGGGTATCTACCACAATCCGCTCAGTTTCACCTGGAACCCGCAGAGCAAATGAGCGGGTCACGCCACCCTGTATTGGCTTGGCAGCAAAAACACCGTGAATGTTCGAAAGTTTCTCAGAACGAATCTCCAGCCACCGGTGGCTGGAGCCCTGAGGATCGTAATCGAGCAGAGCGGTTGGGATACCCAGGGAGGCGTAGTAACCCGCCAGATTAGTCGCTATTGTCGTCTTGCCACAGCCTCCCTTGCTATTGAGTATTAAGAGCCTTTTCATCACACCAAACCTATCCCAGTGATGAGATTAATACTCCCCCTATTCCACACTAATTACAAGTTGCTAGGCCAGACAAGGTTCCTGACTCAAACTAAGTTGCACTGTGTGTCCAATTTCTGCCGCATTCTGCGCGACACTGACACCCAACTCAGCCAGACGCTGCATCTTTGCCTGTGCCGTATCAGCTTGCCCAGAGATAATGGCGCCAGCATGCCCCATAGTCCGTCCAGGGGGTGCGGTAGCGCCTGCAATGAAGCCAATCAAGGGTTTCGCCATGTGCTGCTGTGCCCAGACTGCTGCCGCTACCTCCTGTGAACCACCAATCTCGCCAATCATCAAAACGGCATCCGTTTCTGGATCATCTGCAAATAATTTCAGCAGTGTCAGGAAATCGCAGCCATTTACCGGATCGCCACCAATGCTGATACTGGTAGAGACACCCAGTCCCAATTCACTCATCTGCTCTACAGCTTCGTAATTAAGTGTGCCAGAACGAGAAACCACGCCGATTCGCCCCTTGGGATAGATATGTGCTGGCATAATCCCAACTTTACACTCTGCTGGGGTAATAACCCCCGCCGTGTTGGGTCCAATAATGATGGCCTCATGACCGATTAAATAGCGCTTCACTCGCACCATATCCTGCACAGGAACCCCGTCAGTGATCACCACAATCACTTTAATACCCGCTTCTATAGCCTCCATGATCGCATCGGCGCTAAACGCTGGAGGCACAAACACCACACTGACATCCGCCCCAGTCTGCAGGACAGCATCTTTGACGGTATCGAACACCGGCTTATCGATATGCATCTGTCCGCCCTTGCCTGGCGTGACGCCGCCAACCACTTGCGTTCCAATGCGCATCGCCTCTTGCGCATGAAAGGTCGCATGCTGCCCGGTAAAGCCTTGAAATATAACCCTGGATTCTTTATTTACTAAAATACTCACGCCACATCTCCCGCTAAAGCTTTCACCGACCTCTCTGCTGCGTCACTTAAACGTTCGGCATGAATATACTTGAGTCCTGATTCGGCCAGAATCTTACGCCCCGCCTCAAGATTAGTGCCAGCAAGCCGCACCACCAGAGGCACCGTTATATTCTGGTCTGCCGCCGCCTTGACAATACCTTCGGCAATCCAGTCGCAGCGATTGATGCCGGCGTAGATATTCATAAGCAAAACCTTAACATTGGGATCTTCCAGCACAATACGAAACGCATTAGCAATCTTTTCCGGGGAGGCGCCACCACCAACATCAAGAAAGTTAGCTGGTCTACCACCATACAGGCTAATCGCGTCCATAGTTGCCATAGCCAATCCGGCACCATTGACGATACAACCGACGCTACCATCAAGTGCTATATAGTTTAAGTCATGACCGGAAGCCTCAACCTCTTTGGGATCTTCCTCATCGAAATCGCGTAGATCCACGATATCCGGTTGACGAAACAGAGCATTACCATCAAAGGACATCTTGGCATCCAGGGCAAGAAACTTACCATCCCCGGTAGTCACCAGTGGATTAATCTCTGCCATCAACGCATCCTTATCACGAAAACATCGATAGAGGCTTCTCATAATCTGCCCTGCTCTGACAATCTGCTTACCACTAAGGCCGATTCCTGCAGCCACTTTACGGCATTGAAAATCCTGCAAACCCACAGCAGGATCGACCTCTTCACTGATCACCTTTTCCGGTGTTGAAGCGGCGACCTCCTCAATATCCATACCACCCGCCGACGAAGCAATCAAAGTAATACGCTGAGTCTCTCGATTAATTACCAGACCAAGGTAGTATTCAGCCTGGATATCCTGGAGCTGCTCAATAAGGACTCGATTAACAATACGACCAGCCTCTCCAGTCTGCTTGGTCACCAGACGGCAACCAATCAGGTGCTCCGCGTGTTCCTGAACCTCATCCAGCGCCTTGGCAACCAGCACCCCGCCAGCTTTACCTCGGCCACCAGCATGGATTTGTGCCTTAACAACCCATCCCTCTCCCCCAAGCTGTTCAGCTGCAGCAAGGGCCTGATTGGCAGAGTGGGCCATACGTCCTTCTGGAACTGGAATTTGATAGTGGCGGAATAGATCTTTGGTCTGATATTCATGGATATTCACACCGCATCTCCCTGTTTCACCCTCGATTCAACCTGGACCATCTTTTCCAGTAACACCTCTGCCTGACGAATTGAAGCAGCATCGATCATCCGCCCATCCAGGCTGACCGCACCACGGCCTTCTGCAGCAGCCTCCTGCATGGCATTGATGACTCGCCTGGCTCGTGCTACTTCAGCTTCGCTTGGAGTAAATACCTGGTTGGCCAACTCAATTTGCGTAGGGTGAATGGCCCATTTTCCCTCGCCACCCAATGCAGCAAATGATTTGGCAACAGCCAAGTAGCCTTCGGGATCATTGAAATCACCAAAAGGCCCATCGATCGGCCTCAAGCCATAAGCGCGACAAGCGACAATCATACGAGACATGGCGAAGTGCCACTGATTACCCAGATAGACTTGACGATGACCGTCAGCATCTGGATTACCGAGCACATGGTAGTCAGGGTTGACGCCACCCATGCTAATGGTCCGAGCTTGAGTCGAGGCGGCATAGTCAGCAACACCGAATACCAGAGCCTCTAATCGGTCAGGACAGCTCTGGGCAATCGATTCCACATTCGCCATTCCCATTGCGGTCTCAATCAGGGCATGCATATTAATCGGGTCAAAGCCCTTTGCCGCTTCAATCTGCTCCATCAATAAAGCGACAAACTCCAGATCGGAAGGCTTCCCGACTTTGGGAACTAGGATGGTATCGAGTTTATCCCCAGCCTGCTCCACCACATCCACGATGTCACGATAGCAAAAGTGGGAGTCTAAACCATTGATTCGGACAGAGACGGAGCAGTTAGACCAATCATATTGATTGAGCGCCTGAATAGCGTTTTTTCTGGCTTGCTCCTTATCAGAAGGTGCAACAGCATCCTCCAAGTCAATAAATACTAGATCTGCCCCAGCTTTAGGCGCCTTCTCCAGCATACGCATATTACTGCCAGGCACAGCCAGCTCGCTTCTATGAAGGCGATTCTTAAAGGCCATATTTGATTCCTCCGTGGTTATTTTATGTTTTTTAGCAACTCAAAATCCGAGTCAATTTTCCCAAAGCGTGGAAAACTTCTATTTCCACCAGCTGGCCAAATATTTACCACAGGCAACTGCTAATTGACAGTGGCGCAAATCCCCCCAATCAATCAATCAGTGTTTATATTAAACCTAAAAAAATCAGTTAACCGCTCCATTCTAATAACAGGTTTCTGATTTTGAAGAAAATAGCTTCGATAGTTATGGTCACCTATTGGGTGAATCACGCTACAGCATGAATGGCACGCTGCCCAACTGATCTTTTTAGATTAAATCTAAAAAAACCTGTTAACTACTCAATAGCAGGTTGCTGATTTCCCTTTCAGGAATCCTATCGTATTTGCCGCGCTAAACTTTGGCGGAATCATTAACAGCATATGAATGTGATCTCTATAGAACTTACCAATCCAAAGGAGACCATTTTCCTTAATATATTCACAGACCTAAGTTATTAACCTGGCACCATTACCTAATGAATGAACCATGCTCATGCGTGGAGATCAGTACATTGGCCTCCCACTCCATCGCATCTCTGACGCAAACCGGTATCATGCCATCTCCCTGAAACACACCTTCCCTAAGCGGATTCAGAGTGACCCGATTGAAGCCCATATTCATATCCACACCAGAGAAATCAACCTGTACCTTATCCACTTGCAAACCCACAATAGATACATGCAGTTTTATTGGCTTTAGAAGAGGAATTTCCTTTGGTTTGATGCCGAAACTGACGCGTATACCCTGGCCCAAATCAGAAACACAGGGACCAGCACGTAAATCGCAATGAGGATCAACCTTGGCAGATTGCTTGATTTTTGGAAATAGAATTGGCTGAGCCTTATAAACAGCAAAGGCACATATGGTTAGCAGAAGCAGGCCAACCACAGCCCATAGCAGGCGATTGCGATTATTCGGTTTTTTCATTTTGTCATCATTTCTTGTAGCGCCAGAAGTTATTCACTTGCACTAGGGGTTAGACCAAAATTGCATTTCTATTTTAAGCCTTGAAGATCACGGATATATGCAAGCTCACTTAAAGCAATATTATTCTCGGGTTCAATTTCGAGCGATTTCCGAAACGCTCGTTCGGCCTCATCTAACCGTTTCAAATCGATGAGCGAATAGCCTATACCTCTAAGGGCCACAGCGCGAAAGGGGCGCTGAGACGGGTACTTTACCGAGAGAGCGTAAGCGCGGCGATAGGCGGACAGCCCTTCATCAGGCTTGCCGAGTTGGTTAAGCACATAGCCAGTCTCTGTCGCAGTACCGGCAGATACAGGAGCGACCAACTCAATGGTCTTCAGAATCGCAAAAGCCGCAGCGAAGTCCCTTCGTTCAGAAGCAATGAACGCCTGCATCTGTAAGCATTCTTTGTATCCCCAATCTATCCACTCGAACTTCGTGGTGGACGATTGGTTGAACTCCTGGAACTCGGCTTGTGACTGAAATGAGTATTGCTTGACCCTCGTATCGAAGGTTGCCTCGTATGCCTTGCGTAGCTCAGCCGCTCTCTGGTCGGCTACGGCGAATCGTTTCACATTGACCATTTCGACGAGTTCGCTTAGCTGAGGCCTAAGGGAAGCTGCCTTTTTGCTATCGACATAGATTTGCAGAGAGGTGGTAACGGTCTCAGACTCACCTTCTGCATGTGAATAGATGCTGAGTGTACAGATAAGAAGAAAAAGGAAGAGATTCATAATCTTATGCATGTGTGCGGGGCCTAACAGATTATTATAGTGCTAACACAGATAGTGGGGTGTGCCGCTGGCACCAATATTGAGAGATACCTCTTCTGTTGCGATTCTCAGTGCTGACTTCATTTCTGAGAGAGCTTTTGTCAATGTTGGGCATTTAAGGCGCTTATGGGATCGCGAAACTATGCTTAATATCATACCATTGCATGGTTAGATGGGAAGAGTCCCCCACAGGGCAATTGCACTACAAAGGAGTCGTTTTCGTGCATAATAGAAACAAATCGCCACAAAAATATTGCAAAGCATTTCGTTTTGGTTGAGAAGCTCAGCGGTTATTGGTCCCCCTCACC
>JARRQF010000328.1:0-4406 GCA_037382065.1 Candidatus Thiodiazotropha sp.
GCTGTCCAACTGATCTTTTTAGGTTGAAAAGGGCGAGCCATTCCCTGCGCATTGCGCCTTGTCTCCTGGCCTGAGCAGGCTTCTATCATCGTCAATTTGTATGAAGCACCACACTAGTTCATCTTGGTAAGGATTAGTGATCCGCCAAGGCCCCGAATCATGGACCGACATCCGTAAGGACAAGGTTAAGCGTTGACAGGGGAAAGCATAGGCTCAGTATTGAGCTCCGAAAACAAGATCGAGAGTGCCGACCTCGTTGGGTGATAGGGAAGGCCACACAGCTTTATCGCGAAACCGCGAGCGATAAGGCTGACTCTCCGGAGTCAAAGACTTGGTGCATGTGCTGATGTCTTTTGTGCGGAACTCGGGAGATCCTGAAAATAATCCGCCAAAGTTCCAGGTCGGTTGGACTGAGGAAATGAAGAAATGAGCTCAGCATCAACGCCTTCAGGAAGTCGGAGAAAACCATAGTAGTGAAGAAGCAAGCGAACAAAGAGGACAGGAACAATGAAATCGGCGGAGTTTGTGGAGCAAAGGGTTTTGGCCGAAAGAAATACGAGTCAACCTCCTGTGACCGGGGCGCAGAGCCTGGAAGGAACAGAGAGCGTACTGACGCGTATACGTGCCGCTGCAAAGCGGGAATCCCATCTTCAATTTAACAATCTGTACCATCACCGAGAACTTTCGCGGTTTTAGCTATGGATTCCGTCCTGGGCGCAGTCAACACAATGCCTTGGATGCCATCTATATAGCGGTCATCCAAAAGAAAGTGAGCTGGATCATGGATGCGGACATACAGGGCTTTTTCGATAACCTTGATCATGATTGGTTACTGAAACTCATCCAGCACCGGATAAGCGATAAGCGCATACTGAGATGGGTGGAACGGATCCTGAAAAAAGGGGTTGAGGAAGAAGGGGGTTGGTCAAAGACAACGCTCGGGACAGCGCGAGGGTCAGTGATATCGACCTTATATGCGAATATCTATTTGCACTATGTCTTAGACCTGTGGGTAGAGCAATGGCGTAAGCGAAAAGCCAGAGGAGAAGTCTATATCGTGCGGTACTGCGATGACTTTGTATTGGGATTCCAATACCGCAACGAAGGAGAGAAATTCCTTCAAGACTTGAAGTTACGCCTGCAACAATTTGGATTGAATCTACACCAAGGAAAAACGCGTTTGATTAAGTTCGTACGTTTTGCCATCTCAAACAGAAAGAAGAGAGGGCAACGCAAACCGGAAACACCTGGATGGGTTTCGAACGGCGACCCGTTTGGGATAGTCTAAAGCTATACAAAATCAGATGGTTATTTTAAATACCACTACATGAATGACATCGTTTAAATGGTGAGTGTCCTTGTATTACTTCCTTGTATTAAACTTTGTATTACTCGTATTATCGTATTACTTGTATTAGCGCTCGTATTACTGCTGCTGGTCGGCCTTACTGCACCGCTCACTTCACAGGCTAACCGGGCGTTTCCTACCCTTAGGACCTCGGAAAAAATTAATTATCTACTGGGCAAGGCATTCTTGATGTTTTCTGAAGCTGTTGAGCGGATAGTGTCCCGTGCCATTATAACGCCATGATATAATATTGAGTTCACTTCGGATTTCTGTCACTATCTAATTTGATTAGCGTCACAGGATCGATCTGATGTAATCCTTCCCCAATGGGCTTAGGGAGCGCTCGTTCGACCGCCTGAATGGACTATTTACACCGAGTTATTGATTTTTACCACTGGAGTTGAGCAAGTGGATAAGCCAGCCAGTAGCAGGATACGAAAAATTATCCTTAGTATGATACCTAACTCAGATCGTCTGAGGTATCTACTACATAAACCAGTCATGGAGGAGTGGAAGAAAAGTTCCGGTCAGTATCCATTCTTCTACCAGCGTTTCGAAATGTATGACTATGTCAATAATGAGATATTGAAGAGAAGCGAGATCGATTATCTGGAGTTTGGAGTCTTTAAAGGCGATAGTATCAGATACTTTTCAGAATTAAACCAGCAGAGTGGATCACGCTTTGTGGGATTTGATACTTTCGAAGGTCTTCCGGAAGACTGGGTTGAGTTTTCCCGGACGGTTAAAAAAGAGACTTTTACAACTGAAGGTCATATGCCTTCTGTCAATGATGACAGAGTGAGCTTTGTTAAAGGCTTGTTTCAGGATAGTCTGCCTGGATTCTTGAAGACCTTTAAGCCAGACAAGCAGCTTGTCATTCATAATGACTCAGATCTCTACTCTGCAACACTCTATGTGCTGACCTACATGAATAACTACCTTGTTCCTGGCACGATTATTATTTTCGACGAGTTTTATAGTGTGCTTGATGAGTTCAGGGCGCTACAGGACTATACCTCTGCCTACATGAGAGAGTATGAAGTTATAGCTGCAACCAGTGATCATGTTCAGGTTGCAGTGAGAATTTTATAAGCGTTTTTAATAAGTAAAAAATAAAGGGTTAAGGAGGGAGGCAGCAAGTATTCCATAAAGCCGCGTACTATGAGGCATTTCTTGGATGTTTGAAGTAAGCTCATATCCGGTTTAGCATATGATATATGCTTACTGCTTGATGGGGAATTACTGTTATTTACTGCTCAGTACGCCCAGGGCAAACCTGAGTTGCGCCATACGCCATATTAACGATCTATATACGCAGCAGCCTACAATTGTCTGCGAAGAACAGATGGCCCATTTTTCCGTGGGCGATACAAGGCAATCCTAGTGAATACCAGTCGTTATCTCCCGCAACTCATCCAGTATATCCACCAAAATCCACGTGGAGTTCACAAGCCACTTGAATTGATCCCTTAATTATAAAAGTGCTATCTTACGATAATAGCGCCGTAGAAATATCACTAAATAAACTAGACACCCAACCATAACAAAATAAACTAGACACCCAACCACAATTCGCCAAATTCAATCACATCTGGCAATCTTTTAGGCATATCCGTTACCAGCGTGATACGATACCTAAACCAAGGAAAGTTCTGGTCCTTCTCAAAGAAACACCCTATTAGCACTGCGTCTCTCGCTGCGTCCGGCGGGCTTTTCACCAGGATTCTGTCTTGATAGGCGGGGGCGTTATGGTTATTCTTCTATCCCCCTATACTTTTTAGTCACTGATAAAAATTCATTTTTATAACCAGCAGCAGTAAATATGGACAGGTTAATCTCAACTCTAGGTTCGCTGCCCCTTAACTCTGCATGAATTTGTGGCAAACTGGTAACTGTTATGGCGAATATCTTTTCAGTTCTAATTTTACAAGCGTTTGTCCTGGCGTCAGCAGGGGCAATTTGTACTCCGGCTGTCGGTCACACCTTTCAGGATGAACTGGTATCCGCAGCCCTGGAACGGACTCAGCATAGGGTGCGTTATGACGGCGCCTACTATTCAATCAACTATCCAGGTGGTGATGTACCACTGAATATCGGAGTCTGCACCGACGTTATTATTCGAAGTTATCGAGCACTGGAGATAGATTTGCAAAAGCTGGTGCATGAGGATATCTCTCAAAACTTCAGTGACTACCCTTCGCATAGGATATGGGGCCTAAATCGCCCTGACCGGAATATTGATCATCGACGTGTCCCTATTCTACAGACCTTCTTTTCCCGAAATGGTGACACCCTGCCTATCACAAACAATCACAACGATTACAAACCGGGCGATTTAGTAACCTGGCTCTTGCCAGGGAATCTTCCGCATATTGGCATTGTTAGTAACAGAATAAACCCAGATAGTGGTTCACCCCTTATTGTGCATAACATCGGTTCGGGCCCTGTCCTGGAGGATATGTTATTTGCCTATAAGATAACGGGGCACTATCGCTATGGTCCCTAGCGGAGGCGGTCTATGAGAAGACTGCATAGTGTGGGATGAGCGTTTTTTAACCCATGTTTCAGAGTTCATATTCAAGCAAAAACGGCTAAACTGTTGACGGCAGCCAACTTATCTCTGGATTCCGGGATGCGCCGATATGACGAGCTTTATTTTGAATTGGGACAGCCATTATTTATACAACGCAGAAATCGTTAATCGGCATTAATAAAAGCGCCCAAAGACTATTTAGTCGGTAAATTATGCCATCGGAAGAGAGATCATCAGTTATTTGCCTGACTTGAGATGACTATTAATGAGAAACTGCTACTTTAAGGCGTACGTGATCCTGCCAACTGAATTCCTTTGGCACTATGGTCACTATGGTTCGTTTGGTGAGGATTAGGTAGTAAAAGCGCGATAGAGTTGCGATGAAGAGCGAGTTAAACAAAACCACTTTCTGTCTAACGCCGCGCTATACTCTTTGATTGCTTTTCGTGTGCCAACGATGTTGTAGTAGTTTTTGTTATAGTGCTTAACGGTATCGAGCCAAGCCTCTGGATTGATATTGAGTCG
>JARRQF010000329.1:0-6070 GCA_037382065.1 Candidatus Thiodiazotropha sp.
ACCGCCAACATTATTTACTGTTCTCTCACCAAAAATAGCCGCTGTTTCAGCATCGTATGCTGTAAAAAAACCTCTTTGACCATATTGAATACGATCTGTGTCATCGATCTTTTCGGCAAACTGACTAGAAGTTGAATGGATAAGTATTTCATTACGAGTCAAATCTATTCCTTCTTCATCTAAAATGCTTACGAGCCTTGCCCTCACTATTTCTTGGGAGGGGATTATTGTGCCAAGCTTTAAAGTAGTTACATCACTATTTCGAACCACTCCGCCGCTGGCTTTGATCAAATTGATGTGGCTAGACTATCCCGGACAAACAACCTCAAGTAATCTTGGGGCCTAACCGGAGAGTGTGCACCGATGAGTAACCAGAAGTAAACATAGACAAAACATAGACAAGACACCCACTCTAATGTCAATCTAAACTTTGTCACAACTGCCTATTGATATCTGGCTTGTACCTTTACCTTAAACATCGAAAATTATTGTTTTCAGGCACAGAACCCCCAAACATTTCGCTGTATGCGAAACCGGAGCCACCCTCAGCTCTCAGCGTGAGGCTGATTTCATCTTCTGGCTTGACCTTGTTGTTAATATCTAGGAGAAATAGCGCAACGCAACACCAAGATTCGGCGTTCGTCGGTACTTCAGTTTTCGGCAGGCCGCTTTCAGTTTGTAGCTGGCGCCCACCAGACCTTTGAACCGGCTTTCGAAGTGCTGGGTCATGTAGATCCAGTGCTCCGGATCGATCTGCAGCCTTTGCAGAATCGGCGGTTGGTTTGCCGGAATGTGGCCAGACTTGTGTTCCAGGATGGCGCGCCCGCTCCAATCAACCAGTTCAAGATAGTCCTGCAGGCGAAACGGCAAGCCTTTGGACATGTCGGTTCTTGGGTTTCCGATAAAGGGGAGCAAGCCGCTCGGGGTACTCCCCGGCTCTTCCGGATCATGGTCTGGTTTGAGTTTCTCGGCCCTTGCGGCGATGGAGGTGTACTCGGATTGCTCCGGTGTCTCGGCCATCCCTGCCCGCACCGGGTTGAGATCCACATAGGCCATGCAGGCCATCAGAGCCTTTTCATCCAGCAGGGCCTGGGATTTGTAGCGCCCTTCCCAGTAGCGTCCGGTGCAGCCATCCTCTTGATTGGCCTGGCGTGCGATGGGTTCGTTGATACAGCGCATGAACCAGCTGATGTCGTGGAGGCGTGAGCGCCATTTGACGACTAACTCCGAAACCGCATCAAGTTCAGCACGGCTCACTGTTTCCATAGCTCGATAGCGCTGAACGATGACAGGCAGGGAAAACAGACGCTCCCAGCGCTCGATGACTTGCTGCTCACTCCACCCGGTGGCCTGCTCGGCATCCACATGAAGAATGACGTGGTAGTGGTTTGACAGCACGCTGTAGGCGCAGCTGTCGATGGCGAAGATGTCCGTCAGTTCTTTGATGCGATCGACGATCCACTGGCGTCGATGCTCAAAGCTCTTGCCAGTGTGTGCGTCCACGCCACATAGAAAGGCGCGACGTACGCAGCGTGAGACACAGTGATAGTACGGGGTGGCTTCCAGTGATACCTGGACTTTCCTTGGCTTGGGCATCGCATCGCTCCTTGATGGCTGATGTTTTTAAAAGGTTGCCATATTGCAATGTTTTTGGCAAGTTTACGGTGGGTGTCTTGGTAACTTTGGTAACTTTTGTTAGTTTACGGTGGGTGTCTTGGTAACTTTGTTGGTAACTTTGTTGGTAACTTTGTTGGTAACTTTGTTGGTAACTTTGTTGGTAACTTTGTTGGTAACTTTGTTGGTAACTTTGTTGGTAACTTTGTTGGTAACTTTAACTTTGGTAACTTGCGGTGGGTGTCTTGGTAATACTGGGGGTTGTATAAAAAGAGGCAGGAAGGACGAATATTTCAGGCCTATCCAGGCTCCGGTCGTCTGCCTTGATAGACATGGGGATAGCGGTTATTCTCCTTATACTTAGAAAGGCACAGTACCGCCACCACCCAAGTTGCTGACGGCAACGTGGGCTTTATCAGATTCAGAATGGTTTGCATAACTCCGGGTTTTTACGCTTCTCTAGAGGGCACAGCAACAGAAGGATTGGCTTCCTGAACTTAGCCTGTGAAGGCCAGGTAGATAGTGAAGAGGACGGATTCAGCTGGAAAACCAGGGGGATGAATAGATTGAGGCAGGATAAACGGATACTTCAGGCATATCCACCCTCCAGTTCTCAGCATTGATATACAGGGGGGAGTGTTGACTTTTATTCTCCACATACTTGATACTACCGAGTCTGCGCTATCTTAATATTTAGAGTCAGTAGTTATAAGGGATGAAGATGAACCAGCTAAATATATCAGCCTCAGTCGGCCTCAAAGGAATCAATAAGCCTAATGACTTAAAAGAAGTACAAAAGGCGCTGAATAAGCTTCTTAAGTTAATTCAAATTACCAAAAAGCTGGCTGTTGATGGCAGCCTAGGGCCTAGGCCAGAGTTATCAGAAACCGTTGCTGCCATAAAGGCATTTCAACAAAAAGTCATGAATTTTTCCCGACCTGATGGGCGTATTGATCTCAATGGTAAAACCCACCGCACTATTAACCAGAAATTGAAGGCAGTGCCACCCCCTATTATTGCAAACCACAAAGTGCCGTGGATGGTGACGGCCCTTAAAGAGGTTGGCCAGGCAGAGATCAGTGGTAAAAAAGCTAACCCTAGAATACTGGAGTATTTTAAAGCATCAAAGTTCTGGGGCACAGATGATTCTGGGGGTAAAAACGCATGGTGTGCCTCTTTTGTTGCTTGGGTGATGAAGGAGAATGGTTATGCCACGGTAGAAAATGCTTTTCGCGCTAAAGCCTGGACAAGTTTTGGTAAAAAAATCAAAGATCCGGTCTATGGAGCCATTGGTGTAAAAACTCGCAAAGGCGGTGGGCATGTTGCATTTGTTGTCGGCCAGAGTAATGACGGTAAACATCTATTTATGCTTGGCGGAAATCAGGGCGATATGGTGCAAATAAAAAAATACCCGCTCTCCGTTTGGACCACCTTTGTAGTACCAGTTAATTTTAATGAAGCAGACGTCGGCTTGTCTATTTATAATAAACCAGCGGCAATGGCGGTCCGTGAAGATTAGCATATTTCAATATCGTCAGGAGGCCGGATACATTTGGTAATGAACTTATGTTTAAATATTTATTATTGTTGCCCATAGTATTTTTAACGTCAGCCTGTGAGGCTGGATCAAGCAATAATGGGTCTGATACAAATCTAACCGATGCAGAGATACATCAGCAATCAAAATATATGCGGCAAGCATTTAAAGAAACACCTTATGCAGCATTGGTTGAAGTGATATCCGTAAAAACGATAGATATGCCAGACGATGATCCTACTGATGACTATGCAGAGCAAAAATTAGTTTATCAGGTTAATGTTATCGAAACTTTTCGAGGCGAAAAGCGTAGTCAGCTATCCTATAACATGTACATTGAAAAAGGAGATAGCGTAGAGTCTAGTAGCGAGCCGTTTATTATAACATTATGCCAGTCTGAAGATGGATTTTACTGGCCCGGTGTCGGCGCCAGCTTTTCTGCGGACAAGCGATTGATAGCAATAGCTAAAAAGCAGGCAAGAGAGCTTGATAATAAGCAAGTATCTTTTGCTGGTTGTGATGAATAAATGATAGTTTGAGCAAGGCCCACTTCGCTGTTGGCCTGAGAGGCGTTGCTTGCGTTGGTCAGAAGGAAATACAGGACATATACTGACACTCCATGCATGTCAAGGATTAGCGAATCATGATTTTAGCCTCACATTCAGATTCCAAAGGGCTCGCAGTCTGAAGAAAAACGGTCTTTGATATATATCCGGCCTCAAAATTGTATGCTTGATGTACCGAGTCCTTGTAAATAGCCCCATGTGTCAGGATAGTTGTCGCTTCATCTGAGAATCAAAAAACAGAGGGGCTGAACGAGATGATACAATGCAAAAGCGATATACAGAAGCGTTCAAAGAGTCAGTGTTAAAGCGGATGATGCCACCAAATCCGGTATCGGTTATGGAATTATCCAGAGAGACTGGCGTTTCAGATGTAACGCTGCATAAGTGAAGAAAAGACTACCGAAACAAGGGGATAGCGGTGCCAGCAGATAGTCGAAATAGTCAAGACTGGAGTGCGGAGGACAAATTGGCAGTCGTGATTGAAACTGCGGCGCTAAATGAAGTTCAATTGGGTGAATATTGCCGCAGTAAGGGGCTTTATGCGGAACAGATTCAGCAGTGGAAGCACTCAGCCTTGTCAGGTTACCAGAACAGCACGCAAGTTAGTCAAGAGAAAGCCCGCAGCCGTCAGGAGGACAAGAAGAAGATCAAGCAACTGGAGCGAGAACTTCGGCAGAAAGAAAAGGCATTGGCAGAAACAGCAGCGTTATTGGTGCTGAGAAAAAAGTGCAATGCTATCTGGGGGGCGGGGAGCAATGAACAGCGCACCGCAACGCCAGATGGCTATAGAGTTGGTTAATGAAGCAACCGCTGCAGGGGCTCGCCAAAGTAAGGCTTGTGAAGAGATTGGTATCAGCGCAAGGAGTTACCAGAGATGGCAAGCAGATGGCCTGGAGGATCGTCGTCAATGCGTTCCGAAACAGCCGAGTAATAAGCTTATCGATCACTCCGACAGTTTTCAATGCGGGTGATGTGAGTGGAGTACTCAGCGGTTCTGGGGTTCGTTGCCGTTGCTGATATGGTTTTTGGCGTTGAGCGAGGAGGCGTGTTTCCCCGGTTTTCCATGGGAACACATGCTTCGTACACTAGGGGAATACCCAATATTAACGCCCGACTAGCGATCTCACTTGGAAACCTATGGCTTACACTCTGGGCTTGTCATGAGCCTATGGATTCAAGCGAGTATGTGGAGAGGCATATGCAGGATATTACGAAACAGGCGATTGATAAGTTATCAACGGTAACGTCAAGAGAGTTTATTCCATTGAGTCATAGCAACGCGCTCGACAGATATGGATCCTTTGCTACGCACTACGACCCATATACGATTCCTGCGACGGATGATGCCGATGATTCAATACAAGGAACGCTATTTGGCGGAATCGAAATCCTTTCAGTGAAGCACGTCGATTCGAGCGAATGGGGTGAGGATGAATCCTTAGACCGCGTATTGTCTGATAAGTATGACGAATACTATGCTGAGGCAACAGCGGTTCTTACAGAACGTTTTGGTAGTCATCAACTTAGTTTTTCAACATACGATTACACGTCTCCCTTCGAGGAGCTGGATAAGTTCATTACAGGTGACCATACAAAGATCAAGATATGGAAACCTTCCGGCATGAATGATGACTACTACTATTTAGTAAATTCGATGTCCGCTGGTGATGGAGACCTGCTCTTCATCCTGTGGGCTGCGCATATTACGCCGCTTGATTATAAACCTCCCACTAAGAGAAGGTTGCCCTGAGAACAGCAGGTCCTCAAATAATTGCCACCTTCCCACGGATCCCTGTGGGAGGGCAGACCCCGCCTAGCCGGTATTGCGTAGCCCGGCGGAGATGGCGTTGATGGTGCGCAGCAGCGGGATCAGCCACAGATCCCAGGCTTCATCGCTGAGTTCCGGATCGCGATAACGTTTCAAAGTTTCTAGTTGAATGTGATTCAGCGGCCCAAGGTAGGCGTTGCGCCGTTTTATCGACTGTTGTTGCACCGGATCCTCATCGAGCAGCACGTCGAGCTGGGTATTACTCGGCAACGCATGAAAGCGGATACCGGGACAGTCGGATACCGGGACAGTCATCATTTAGGATAACTAAAAATCTCAAGAAATCAGATTGTTATATAAAATAGTAGTGCTTGTGAAGCACTGGCTAAACGGTGACTGTCCCCGTATTCCTCTGTTGGAGATCTTGATTTGTGAAGCTGCGGTGTTTATTGGACTGATTAGATGAATGGTCGGGATAGAAATATGGCGCGCGCATGATTTAAGCTAACAGCTTCCAGTGTATCCGCCGTTTCCAGCTTCGTGGCAAATGGCTGCCAAGCCCTGTCATCACGTTTCCACAAGCCC
>JARRQF010000330.1:0-6403 GCA_037382065.1 Candidatus Thiodiazotropha sp.
TTTTTGTCTACTACTTAAGTGGAACTGACCGGGATGACGTACCAGTGATGTCAGAAGCTAAAATACAATCAAAAACTCTGTCAGATGCACATAAGCCTCCCCGTGAGATTGAGCAAAAAAATGTTATGTTAGAGCCAGAGGCTGAGCCAGAACTGAATACAGAGAAGCAAGTTTCTTCTCAAAATGATTACACGGGCCCACTTAGAGAGCTGGCACCGACGGATGTGCAGTCTCAAGTGTTATATGAGGCAGAAGAGGCACTTGTTAAGACTTGTATGAATGAACGTGGATTTGAGTATATAACTAACCCCTATGTCACCAAAGCTGAACAGGAAAAGTTAGAACCCATACCCCCAAAACCGGGAGATATAGAGGCTGCTCGAAGACGGGGCTACGGTATAGCCGAATCTATAGAATTGGGAGTGCTGTCCAATGGCGATAGTAACGACAGTGTCAATTCAAGCAAAGAGATAGAAACCGAAAATACAGTTAAAACGGACTCAGAGGCAGATCCTAACGCTGACCTGCTAGCAAATATGAGTCCAGCACAACAACAGGCGTGGAATGCAGCGTTTTTTGGGGATATGGACCGCGATAATGTGGAAAGTTCTTCTGTAGAGGGTTCCATAATTGCTGTAGAAATACCTTCAGGAGGCGAAATCCTTTGGGACTCGAATTCATGTCTGTCGAACGCGCGGCGTGAAATCTATGATAGCAGCTTGAAGCAGGTGCAAAACCAAATTGCAACGCAAGCTCTTGTCAATAAAATTGCCACAGCTGCTAGTCAGGATACGGAGTATCAAGGCGCATTGGAAGAGTGGCGAAGTTGCATGTTGAGCCATGATTTATCCTACCAAAATCCGGGAGAGGCGGCCGCTGACCTGCAGCGTGAATATAGTGAAGGGAAGTTGGATGTGGATGCGTTGCAAAGGAAAGAGATTCAATATGCGAGTATCGAGGCGGCTTGCATACAGCAATATTCTGTAGTCGATACGTATATAACGTCAGAGCAACGTGCGGAAGAAAAAATCAGGAAAACTGAAGCCGAGCAGATCAATGACTTGCATGCTGATTTGCAAAAAGCGCTGACTTTGGCAGAAAGATATGCCCCTCATCCGGATGAAGTCAATCTTCAGTGATGCTATTTTGTTGCGGTTTAGACTTGATCTGACGCCGCACTTGAAAAAGATGAGAGGTGCCGGTCTAGAGGGAGGTGCTAACCAAACCATCGAAACCATAGCAAAGAAACAAGGATAATGAAAAATACAGAAAAAATGGAAAAGGAGACCTATCAGTGTCTACTGATATGCCGACTCTGAGGTGGATGGCACTGCCTTAAGTAAGTATTCGGTGCGGCAATCCGCACACTACCCGAAATTAAGCTGTAGGGTGCGGCTTGCCGCACCCATATTCTTTACCAACCCGGCACATTTTGCTTAAGTCAGTACCATTAGACTCTGAGCTCGTTAGCCTGGAGAGAGCCACATCAGTTCCTGGGCAGGTATATGATGACACCTGCACGGCCGGTCTTGGGGCTGATGATGTGCTGGTAGCGCGAGCCATCATGTTCGAAATTGCGCTCGTAATCGCCGGATGTGGAGATTGCCGTCTCCGACAGGGGCAGTACCGCTGCCATGAAGAGAGTATCTGCCAGGTTCGCGAGCAGGTGGGTGAGTCACGTGTGGTACTCGGCCTGCTGTGGTTGCATGATGGTGATCAGGTGATGGCGACCTTTTGCCGAACACATGGGCGTCAAGGTGTTACGGGTTGATGCAGAGGATCGCTTTCCCAAAGCGTTGAGAGGAGTCTCCGACTCATCTTTAGCGTGGATGGAACAGAAAAGTTATACATGGGTACGCTCACTCGAGTTGCTGCTCACCGACACGCGCCTGGACCTGTTCAACGATCGAATTGATGTAGCAGTTCGTCTCGGTGCTTTGCAAGATAATAAGCTGGTAACCACAAAGCTCTGCGACATCCCCTATATTGTCTGCGCCAGTCCTGAGTACCTGAGGCGGTTCGGCACTCCGGAAAACCAACTGACCTCGATGGGCACGATGCCCTGTGTTTATCGCTGCCAGAGCACAACGTCTGGCGCCTTCGCGATGCCCAGGGCAATGTCGAAACAATCATGTCCATTATCTGAAGGATTGCTATCATACTGAGCTGCACTGGAAATAGGATGACCATGATTTAATCCTCTCAGAAGAGGTAGGCGCTGTTGCTCCACATCCATATTCCGCTAAGCCTTTTCGGTCATCACCTGCCAGACTAACCAAAAAAGAAATCCCACTATTCACTCAATTGAAGGAACACTACTATGTCGGAGAGGGAGAAATAGGATAGGGGAAAGAGGACCCATAGGATAGAGAAAGAATGAAGCCCAGGGAGGGCATCCCATGACGCGCGCACGAAGTGAACTCGTGGATATTAAAGCCACCCCGTATTACCACTGTATCTGCCGCTGTATCCGAAGGGCGTTTCTCTGTGGCAAAGACAGCTTCACCGGCAAGAGCTACGAACATCGAAAAGCGTGGGTTTTGCAACGTTTGCGGTTTCTGTATTCCATTTTCTCTGTCGAGCTTTGCTCCTATGCCATTATGTCGAACCACTATCATCTAGTAGACTGCTCAATGGCCAAGGGGTGAATGGTTGGTCAGGGGAAGAGGTGATGGCACGCTTGGATTGACTGTTTTCATTACCGTTAGGTGTGAGAAATAGGGGATTGAGTGATGTTGTTAATCTCAATGATCTGAGCCATCAACTCGCAGCGATTTTTTACCTTGTGCATACGATAAATATCGCGGCAGTGTGTTTTTACCGTTTCTTTCGAAATGCTCAGCGCATGGGCGATTTCGTCATAGCTTTTTGCCATAAGAAGCATTGCGTATACTTTCTTTTGTTTTGGTGTCATTGGGAATCTCCAAAAACAGCTTTTACAACTTAGAGATATCTATTTTCACATTTACAAATAATGGTTTTTATCGATATGTTGGAATCTGATATAATTGCACCTTGTTAGCAGCACTCTTTTTACCGTTTTTGTAATGCTCCGTTCCTTCGAATTATTCTTTCGCTATGCTCAGTAATATACCTCTTGGTTTCTTTTAACCCTTTGGTGCATGACTTTCACCGGGATCAATTGTTTATTTAAATGCACTGCCATAAAAACAATCGCAGTACTCGTACTTACACTGATTTGCAAGCGGTTTGCGTTGGGTTGGCGTGAGCAAGGAGGACTATATGATAATTGCTTACATCTATTAGGTGATAAGGTTTGTCGATATTGAGAAAATACAGGAAAATTGTGAACGACACGTGTTGTTTCATCGGTAAACTCCTTGATGGATTGTAGGTTTGTATATCTATCTACGCAAAATTAGAAGATCAAAGGCGGCTCGGATACTTAAGCATCACTATTAGTTAAACAGTTAATATACTAATAAAACGTGAAGCAAGTATTATTTTTTATGAGCTGCTCTAGCGATATAGTCAATAACACAAAGCATTAATACGTCGTTTGTCGAATTCAAAATGAATTTAGAAGAGAAAAGAGAGAATAAAGAAAGAGCAGAATCACTGCTGTCCCATAAACTTTCATGAGAACTGCAGGCTCGTTTGAAGTTGGGCATGTGTTGGTTTCGGTGAATCGCCAACGAGCAGTTCATGCAGGCCTCGGCGCTCAAACAAATTCAACTGCAGAATGTGCAGGATCTGCTGCGTGCTCTGGCAGATCCGACTGACAAACTTGAGGTAGGCCAGTAGTAGATGGACGCAGATGGCGGTCCAGATCTGAGTTATGACGGCATTGCATGATATACCGCGGTAATGTCATGGGCTTTGCCGTCGGTGATCGTCAGGAAGCTGGGCAGCATTCCCTCGTGGTCCAGGCCGACATGGAGTTTTTTACCGCGCCCTTGGTAGTGCGGAACCGAGCTCAGGGAAAGAGGCTAAGACACAGATCGATGGTTGAGGCGTCGAGCGAATAGAGCTTGTTTTTAAACCGGAAGCCGTGGCGCGGAGCACGTGCCTGGCATTGGGCGAGGAGTTTGCCGGCCAATTGTTCGTATAGGGTATAGGGCTGTTGTTCGTTGACTCGGGCCGGCGATGATCGGTTGACGATGACAGCGCCCAGATGGTAGAGCTTGGCGGCTTGGGTGGTGAGGTTACTGACAGCATCGCGCAGGCTGGAGCGACTGAAAAGCACGACTATCAGCTCTACCTGACGCTCAACGACATCGATCATACGCGCCCCTGACCCACACTGTCTCCGGTCATATTCAACAGGAGACCCCCAATGCCCAGCAAATCCACTACACGAGTACTACCCGACCAATGGCGCCAGCACATCGAGGACTGGCGCAGCGGACTGGCGCAGCTCATGAATAAAACAGCAAGCCTTCTGTCGGGATCGGAATCTCAGTTACTACCAATTTCACTATTGGCGAAAAAGGCTGGCACATGCGACGGCTGACAAAACGCAGCCTCGCTCCTCGAGGTTGGTGCCCGTCACCTATCGATCGTCGCCCCCCTGACAATGGCTTGTCCATACATCTCACCAACGGGATTAGCCTGCGAGGCATTGCCTCGTAAAACCTGCCGCTGGTTGAACGGTTGTTGGCATCACTATCATGACTCAATACTTCAGGCCCTCACCCTCGATGCCCTACATCTACCTGTACCGCGACCCGGTGGATTTTCGCAAAAGCTACCGAGGACTGGCGGCGATCGTGGAGCAAGAGCTGGAACACAATCCGTTTGATGGCGCGCTTTATGCTTTCAGCAATCGACGCCGAGACAAGATCAAGCTGCTGTTCTGGGAAGACAATGGTTTCGTGCTCTACTACGAGAGCCTGGCCGAGTAGAAATTCCGTTGGCCCAGGGCTGAAGATCAGGTGATGTCATTGAGCGGAGAGCAGACCGATTGGTTGTTGAGCGGCTATGACATCAGTCTGATGCAGGGGCATAAACAACTGCGCTACGAATCGCATTTTTAGACGACATTCGCGTTGTGATTTGGTAGGCCGTGAACTATGTCAACGGCCTCTCGAAAAGCGCCTATTCAATCGCAAACCGACACGCTTCAGTTGTCGGATTTGCTTGAGTTACTCGAACAAAAAAATCAATACATCGCGCAACAGGAACAAGCGATAGCTCAACGCGAGGAAGCTATTGCGGATCGCGAACACATCATCGAAGATCACAAGCACATCATCGAAGCGCAGCAGAAGCTGCTCAAGCTGATGGAAGAGAAACTGCGCCTGGCCCGCCAGAAGCGTTTTGGTGCCAGCAGTGAAAAGCTACCCTTTCAAGGTGATTTCTTCGATGAGGCAGAACTGGAAGTCGCACTTGGCGATGTGGAGGATCAACTCCAGGCGTTGGAGAAACCTGCCCGTAAAAGCCCGCGTAAGAAGCGCGAAGGCTTTTCCGACAAACTGCCGCGCATCCGGGTCGATCTCCCTCTGAGCGATGAGGAAAGGGCCGGAGCGAGTCAAACCTTCTTCGCTAAAGTGAAGGAAGAACTCGACATTATCCGTGCCCAAACCCGAGTGATTGAATATTGGCAGGAGAAGGCGGTCTTTGACGAGCCTGACGGCTCACAGCGCATCGAAGCGGCCTCGCGACCGGCTCACCCTCTGGGTAAGTGCATCGCCAGTGTCCAACTGCTGGCCTATGTGTTGATCGCCAAGTACGCCGACGCCCTGCCGTTGTATCGGTTGGAGAAGATCTTCAAGCGCTACGGCGCCACGATCAGCCGCACCACGATGGCCAACTGGATCATCGGGTTGGAAGGGGTGTTCAAACCGCTGCTCGATCTGATCCGGACCCATCAGGTCGGCGGGGACTACCTGCAAGGCGATGAGACCCGAATGCAGGTGCTCAAAGAGACCGGCAAGGTGGCGACCTCGGACAAATGGATGTGGGTGGTGCGCGGCGGGCCACCGGGGCAACCGGCGGTCTTGTTTGACTACGACGCTTCACGGGGTGAAGAGGTGGCCTTGCGCCTGTTCAAGGACTTTCGGGGTGTGCTCCAGGTCGATGGGTGCGCTTCCTATAACCGGGTCTGTCGAGAAAACGCGCTCACGCGCATCGGCTGCTGGGATCATGCGCGGCGCAAGTTTGTCGAGGCCAGCCAAGCGATGCCTGCACAGAAGAAAGGCGCCAAGGTGAGCAAGGCGGACGTGGCGCTGAGCAAGATACGCAAACTCTATGCGATCGAAAAACGCATCGAATCGCTGGGCCCGGAGCAGAAGCGCCAACAACGTCAAGCCTTGAGCCTGCCGGTGCTGGACGAATTCAAATGCTGGCTGGAGACGAACAGTCGCCGGGTTGTCAAGGATAGCCTGACGTGGAAAGCGATCCACTACACCCTGAACCAATGGGATACGCTGGTGGGCTATTG
>JARRQF010000331.1:0-7039 GCA_037382065.1 Candidatus Thiodiazotropha sp.
GGAATAGTGAGTGGTTTAGATTTGGATAATTCTGAAGTTGAATTAGACGACGATATTGTTATTGATATCGAAAGTATGTGTTTCGATGAAAGCAAAATGGATGGATATAAAATTTTCAGGCTGAATGAAAGCATTATGCATATCATAGTGCATCGATCAATTAAGGAGGCCGTGGAAGAAGCAGGCTTAACCGGTTTTATGTTTGTGACTGATGATGAGTATGAGCCGAGTATGATTTAAGGTGGAGGAATATATACTGGAACAGGCTCTTGGATTATGACAAAGCGTATCGAGATGTTGCGTAATTATTTGTCCGGAAAAGTCTTGCCACATCAGATGATTCAGGCCCCAGTTTTCTGCCTTGATATACATGGGTGATAGCGGTCATTCTCCTTATACCTCGCCGGTGACGCTATGCCGATTGATTAGTGTAAAGCAGGTCGTTCACTGGCCTTCTATCCAGAAGCAACCTTCCGCGCCGAACCGGGCCTGCTGCCGTTTCACATGGTTGCCTTTGTGGCGGCGGTAGCCACATAAGGGATCTCTCAGTAGCGCCTAAGCCCAAACACTAGCCACTGCGAGTCAGAGGCACGAATGCCACACCCAGAACGCTCCTTTTACTGACCTCGCCACACCCACTCTTCTCAACAACAATCAATTCCTGGTAACCGTAAGGAGACCCAACCGGGATCACCAGCCTGCCGCCCGGTTTTAACTGCTCGATTAGTGGCGGCGGTATCTCCGCAGCTGCAGCAGTCACCATGATGGCGTCGTAGGGAGCGTGTTCAGGCCAGCCGTAATAGCCATCGACCCAACGACAGGAGACATTGTCGTAACCCAGTCTTTC
The DNA here is from genome assembly GCA_037382065.1 of Candidatus Thiodiazotropha sp. Taxonomy (GTDB): domain Bacteria; phylum Pseudomonadota; class Gammaproteobacteria; order Chromatiales; family Chromatiaceae; genus Thiodiazotropha. Next base: position 848 of record JARRQF010000331.1, read on the forward strand.
GAGGGTCTCTGTGGCTTGGTTGGCGAGGGTTTCGATGATCTCAACCGTGTAAACCCACCTTGCTACTCTGGAAAGTACGGCAGCCTGATAGCCGGAACCGGTACCAACCTCCAGAACCACGGCATTTGCCTCGATCTCAAGGAGATCTGTCATTAAGGCAACGATATAGGGCTGTGAGATTGTCTGGCCGCATCCGATCGGCAAGGGGCCGTTGTCGAAGGCAAAGGGGCGTTTTGCTACTGGTACGAAGGCCTCTCGGGGAACCTCACGGACCGCTTTCATGACCGGCTCGCTAAGTGCTGAGCGGCCGATCATGTTTCGAGTGAAGGCCACCTCCCGTTCGATATCACTTATCATGTTATGCTGATTTGACATATCACAGTATGCTCATGGCTCAAAACAGACCCAGTAGATGGATCGGTAGGGCCTCAGCGCGACCAGTTGGCCCGCACCTGCCCAGACGCTTCGGGAAAGTGAATCTGAAGTGTTCCATGAAAGGCGTGCTTAATCGCTTCACCAACCCCTTTCAGCAGATGAAATTCAGTAAAGGAGATCTCCATATCACCCGATTCCATCATGTGAGTATCGATTATCCGCTGTAATGGATGCTGTGTGCGTTGCCGCTCCACATGATTGTGAACCAACCGCATGATCTCCTTTCTGTGCTCATTGAAAAAGGCCCCACTCAGGGTTAGATACCCCGCCGGCATCCGGTCGTGGATCCTCTGACAGGCCGGACAACGAGTCTCATGGGCCTCCTTGGGAAGAACCTCCAGCCACTGCCAACGTCCATCTCTGTAGACCGCTCCACATATCTGACAAAGCGTAGGATCTGGCAGTTTCTGTTCACTTCGATAGGCATCAATACTCTGTTCCTTGAGCAATCTATCCCTTCTCTTGAGTGATGTGTGAGTCATATTTTGAGACATTGCGCAACCTCCTGATGAGATGAGGTGAATCTGCTCTTTTTTCTTATTCTTCTACTTTAATTGTAGCCTGTGGACTGTATTCATCCATGCCGTGCCACTACGGATAGGGTTGTCTTAATACGAGTAATACGAGTAATACGAGGACACTCACCATTTAATCATTGTTGTGAAAGCACTGTTATTTGAAATAACCATCTGATTTTGAATGGCTTTAGACTATCCCAAACGGTGACTGTCCCTGTACTCTCAGGGGTAGTATGAAGATCAAGAGACTGGTTTATATTACAATCGCCATCGGTACTATGATGCGGATGCAGGGCGGTATATCACCCAGGATCCGATTGGGTTGTGGGGTGGCAGTAGTCTGTTTGCTTATGCGCCTAATCCGTTGGGGTGGATTGATCCGTTTGGGTTGACAAGTAAGGAGAATAAACCGGAGTGTCCTTGTTCTGGTGGGGACGGTGAAGATGTTACAAAGGGTGCAGATGACCTTGTGACGGTTCGCCACCACACAAACACAGCTGGTTTAAAAGGAATTAAGTCTGATGGCGCAATTAAGCCTGGAAGATCGGCGGGAATGGATACTAACGTTGGTGTATATATTGAGGTCAATCCTGTTGGGCCAATTAAGTTAACTCCAAAGGATGTAGGAGCTACTTATGGAGGCTAGGAAGATATGGTTGATTTCTTAAGTTCACGAGCTGACATAGAACAAGTCTTGTCAAAGTTTTATGAGATTCATTACTTTGACAATACGCCAGCAGACGTTCCTAGCAAGCGATTGCTTAAAAATTATTATCGCCGCATGTTCGATAGGCACTTTTTATATTATGATGAACTACAATACATTTACTATGTGTTGAAGAAATATAAAGAATTATTAAATCAAGAAGGAATTCCTGAGTCGGATGATTTGATAAAGCTTCGTATGAAAATTTATGATGCTAAAAGCATTGTCAGAAATATTTTCAGTGGTAGGAGATTAGATTCCTATGGGTGTGTCAACCATTTTCGACATAGCGAACATGTAAAAGTGAAAGAGTTGGAGGAACTCATTGGTAATGCTTGGATGTAAAAGCTAGTTAGTGCCCATCCATAAATTGAATATTTTAAAAAATAGAAAAAAGAACATAATGAGAATTATAATATGAACTATCATTCTGCTCAAAACCCGATTTTTTCTCTAGTTCTGCCTCAAAAGCCAGGAATCTGCTGGAGAGGTTGCGCGACTATGAGTAAGATGTTCTACGCTTTATGGCGGTGGAAGAGGTGCCATTCACCAACAACCAGGGGGGAAATGATATACGCATGACCAAGGTTCAGAAAAAGGTTTCCGGTTGCTTTCGATCCCTTGATGGCGCAAAAATATTTTGCCGAGTTCGCAGCTACCTATCAACCTGTCGTAATCTGATGATGCCAGAAATAATTTGTTACCTGCATGCTACAAGGTACTTAGATATTGTTGTAAAAGAAAAAGATATGTGACATTCCTTCAGTCGGTTGGGTTTTGCCTTCGGCGGCATCTTTCTGGCTACGGCGGATATTCTCCAGTACAGGAATTCGAGAACATCCAGTGCGCCGAGATAAATCGGCAAAAGATTGGCAATAGTTGTAGCCTGTGTTTTTGTTGGCGGGAAAAGGAAGCCAAACTCTTGAATAGCATAGCCTACTGGTACCTAAGTCCATTGTTTGTTGCAGTTGTAATATCTTCCTACGGTGGATATGTTCAGCGTACTGGGAGCTATATTCCCGATGCAGACACTTGGGTTTATTGGATTGTAAGTTTAGCCTTATATGTAGGGATTAATTTCCTTAATCGGCATTTTGCTAAAAACAAAGTGCAACCTGAATTAGATCAACTATATGCACAGAGGAGAGAACTAGAAAGGCCATAACATAATGGTATAGCAACACAAGAATAGGCTTCTTTGTGGGGTATTGCCTGAACTAATTTAATGATTTAAGCGTTTAAATACCTCAGTCATCACTTCTAGAAAAATAGTTCCTATATAAATATTTTTACCATATTGGTGTGCTAGAATAAAGGAAAGAAATATTTATGTAATCTGACGGCCTTGATCGCTATAAACGCAATGGTAGCACCAGAGTATTCAAATCGATTGTTTTCAATTAAAAAAGATGATTATCCAATAACATGCTATCAAAACATCGTACATTGTCAGCCAATGACTTTTTAGTCAAAAAATCCTCAATAGAAGGCATTGGTGTTGGGCTCTTTGCAAAAACAACCATTTATAAAGGTGAAACAATAGGTAGATATACCGGGAAAATAATTACCGATGCACAATCAAATAGAGAACCCTATTTGAGTTCACACTACATCTTGTGGATTTGTAAAAACCACTCAATCGTAGCAGAGGGTGCTTCCGCTTCCTACACCAGATTTATCAACCACAAAGACAAACCTAACGCAAGATTTGTTGTTTCAACTCGCTGGAAAAAAGCGCGAGTGGAAGCGATAAAGAAAATAAGTTCCGGAGAAGAAATATTTCTCAATTATGGTCCCTATTTCTGGGAAAACTCAGAAGTTACTCTGAGTCTTGGAATACACTACGTCCTTGGGTTGTTGTTTCTGATTATGAAGGTGGCGTGATACTGCGATTTGGAATTTATTATAAGGAACTAACTCCAGGATTACATTGGAAATTACCTTTTGCTGACACTACGCTTATCACATCAACTGTCATCACCACAATGGCGTTACGGCCACAAACCCTCACCACTCTCGATGATCTCACTATTGTGATATCGGCTATCGTAAAATACAAAATTGCAAATGTGAAGGCTTACCTTCTAGAAATATGGGATTCAGAAGATGTATTAAACGATGTTACGCTCGGCGCAATAAAACAGATTGTCTCATCTGTTAACTATAGTGAGCTGCAAAGTACGATCATAGAAGAGAATGTACTAACGATTGTACGTAAAGAGGCAGAAAAATTTGGTGTCGATGTACATAAGGTGACTTTTGCTGATTTAGGAAGAGTTCGCTCATTACGTATTATTACTAATAAACCTTTTGAGCAATAAATACAGATCCTTATGGATAGGTTTCTACTTAAACTTACTGACTCAGGTTAGTAAATCCGGAGCGAAAGTCATCACCCAATAATCGGATAATTTATCGGAGCTGGGATTTATTTGAGAACAGATAATAGCTGAACGCAGAGCATTTTATAAACCATAACTTACTTGATCCGCTCGTATCCATGCTATAGTAAGAGCTAAGCCTCGCTAGTCAAATAATTGATGCAATGATTGGTTTGTTGCTAGGCATGCAATCATGAGGGTTAGCTCTTTTATGAGAAATCCTAAGTTCCGTTTAAACAGCAACCTTCTTTTTCGCAGTCTTTTTTGTAGTCTTTTTTGCAGCTACTTTCTTTTTTGGTACACTCTTTTTTGTTGTTGTTTTTTTCAGAACCACTTTTTTCTGCGCCGTCTTCTTTTTCAGTGCTCCTTTCTTTGTAACCTCTACTCTTTTTACAGTCATATCGATACCCTCTAAATTAGGAGTGGAATTGATATATTCACATCTAGCGCAGCAAGTCGCCTTGTCCTTGGCTTACGCGAGCCTCTGAAAATATCAAATAATACGAATCACTACACCAGATCATGCAAGCGAGCATTCTCTTAGTTAATATAGTGAACGCATACTGTATATCATACAGGTTTTACATACCCAAGCCGTAGTCATTTTCCGTACTTCTGACTCTAATATTACTCATAGCATAAATTAGACCAGTATTATAAGTATTCAGTAATTCAGTATGTTATATTTCTTATGAAATTATTAAACTACGTAATTGTTAAAAATACCGACACAAAGTTTTAATAGGCACCATCTTGCAGTCTGAGCAAAATGGTTATCCTTTTGCCAGGCCGGGATGCGATTCATTAGTGGTTTCTGCGGTTCGACTCCAGATCATGTACGCTCAATTACCGCCGCTATTGATGAACTGAAAATTTAACCTGAAGCGTTGTCGGTATCGGGCGGTGAAATCTAAGTCAAACGCGTGAACAGGCGGCGGAAAGAAGTGGCGTCACTGTAGCCGGCGGTGATGATCCTGTCTGCGTCCATCAGGGCTTGGTCGGCGTTTAGGCGGATTTTGGGATAGCGAGTTTCGAAGGCGCTGCATAACCACCAGGTCGTGGTCGCCAGGCATCCGTCAAACAGACCACTTTCCGCAAGTACGAAGGTACTGTAACAACTGGCGGCAGGATAGGCCTGAAATATTCTTTTCTCCAACCTCAATCTATTCAACTCTCTGGATTTCACTCTGTATCTGCCCTCTTCCGATATATCTCCCGCACTAACTGCGGCAGCAGATGCGATAGTTATACCTTGATAATTTCCGTAATCGTAATCACCATAAGAACCAGAACCTCTAGCGCCTCTTTTAAACTCTTCAATTTCTAAAGGGCTACCCACACAGACGCCTGTAGCTTTTGCTAGCTTATCGGCTTTAGCCTTCGCATCTTTACATGCCTTAGATATGATGGCGGAATCAACATCGTCAGGTAACGGCTCAATGATTGGCTGTCTTTCGGATATCTCGATCATAATCCTTTTATCATTCTTAAATTGATCGATTTTTTCGAGAGCTTTATAAACCGTCATTGAGACCTCATCTCTTTCAATCCCAGTTTGGAATAGTGAGTCCAAAGTTTGATTCACTACTCCCCGAATATCCTCCGAAGTTACGTAGGTTATGTGCTTTGTTCTCTATACTTCTGGTTTGATCAACCTAAAAAATCAGTTGACCGCTCCATTCTGAGATTAATATATTAATTTTTCTAAAAATTGTTCGATGGACTTGGTTACCGACTGGGTGAGTTACGCTACAACGTGAGTGGCACGCTTGTGGCGGCACATGGCGGCGTTGCAACTCCTTGGAATAGCGGGCTATTGTGCGTCGTTGCGCGCCGTACATGGATGTGCAGGAGCGACCCTTTCCCTGTACCACCACAAACGCACCCTTCACGCTGCCCAACTGATTTTTTTAGGTTCAATATTGACGTATCTACCTGCGAGAAGTGCGGAGGCGAAGCCAAGATAGTCGCCAGTATTGAGGATCAGGCGGTCATCGATAAGATCCTTTGTCACTTACAAGCTAAAGGCATTTTAGTGTGGTGCTTCATACAAATTGACGATGATAGCGTGACGCTAAGCGGTTAGCCGCTAGGCGCGTGCCGCCGGGAATGGCTTCTCCCTTTCCAAGGTGCGCAACAACGCGGATGACCG
>JARRQF010000332.1:0-4317 GCA_037382065.1 Candidatus Thiodiazotropha sp.
AAAATAGCGTAAGCGCAGCTTACACCACTATCATGAAATGTGTCATGCGAATGCTTGGCGCTTTCTGAGATTGAGTGGGTATCTCGACGAGTCCCATAAGATCAACGTAGTGCAATTGCCCTGAGGATGTCAACGAGGACAAGTGTGGATCAAACTGCTAAAGTCGGCACTGTTTTTTTACTATGAGCGTATGAGATCGATCTATGGCCGATTGTCCGAAAATAGTCATCGTTGGTGGCGGAGCTGCCGGTTTGGAGCTCGCTACACACCTGGGCCGCAAACTCGGAAAAAAGGGCAGGGCGGAAGTGACGCTAATTGATGCTGCCCGTACCCATGTCTGGAAACCTCTGTTGCACCAAGTGGCTGCTGGCACCTTCGATCCAGCCCAGCATGCCCTGGAGTATCTAGCCCATGCCCATTGGAACCACTATCGTTTCCGTCTTGGTGCCATGCAGGGGCTTGATCGGGTCAATCGCCGTGTGATCTTGGCCCCCTTGTGCAATGACAAAGGAGAGCAGCTGATCCCTAGTCGCAGCTTTTCCTATGACTACCTGGTGCTTGCCGTTGGCAGCGTTAGCAATGATTTCGGCATCCCTGGTGTCAGTGAACACTGTCTGATGTTGGATACCAAGTCACAAGCTGCCGCTTTTCAGCAGAAACTGCTAGAGACCTTGATTAAGGCTAATACTCAGTCAGAACCGCTGCGTGATGGACAGATTGATGTCGCGATTGTGGGAGCCGGTGCCACTGGCGTAGAGTTGGCTGCCCAGCTGCACCAGGTGACCCGCAAGATTGCGCCATACGGTTTCGAGGAGATTGATGCGGAGCGGCATGTTCGTTTGCATATTATCGATGCTGGACCACGCATCCTGCCTGCACTGCCAGAAAATCTCACGGCACAGGTACAGAAAGAGCTGGAGAGCCTTGGTATTCAGGTACATGTTTCGGAGAAGGTCACCCAGGTAACCGATAAGGCGGTTCACACCGCTTCCGGTTTGGTGATTCCAGTTGCCATCAAGGTTTGGGCTGCGGGCATTAAGGCCCCCGATTTTCTTGCTGGCTTAGGTTTGGAGAAGAATCACATTAACCAGATTAAGGTTAATCCCGATCTCAGCTCTGTAGGAGATGAGCGTATCTATGTCATCGGTGACTGTGCCGCCTGCGTGATGAATGAGCAGGGTGATCTGGTTCCGCCACGGGCACAGGCTGCGCATCAGGAGGCTTCCTTCGTGGCTAAGGCTCTGTCAAAGCGGGTGCGCAATCTTCCTTTCGATGAAAAATACATCTATCGAGATTACGGTTCACTGGTGACGCTGGGCAGATATAGCACGGTGGGCAGCCTAATGGGGGCGATCACTGGCAGTGTGCGGGTGAGTGGCTGGGTTGCACGCTGGGTCTATCTCTCCCTCTATAAAATGCATCAACTGACCCTGTTCGGTTGGTGGCGGACTGCCCTAACGACGTTGGCGCGTATGTTGAGAAGGAGTGTCGACCCAGCAATCAAGCTGCATTAAGGGCTGGGGAAATAAATAATCATCCAATCAGGAGGTTTGTTAGTGTCATTAGTTATCTCTGCGCAACTTGCCATTCCCGACAGTGAGATTCAGTTCAACGCGATACGTGCTCAAGGTGCTGGTGGTCAGAATGTTAATAAGGTGTCATCTGCCATTCATTTGCGTTTTGATATACAGGCTTCATCACTTCCTGATCACTATAAACAGCGTCTTATGCAGATCAGTGACAAAAGGATTAGTGGCGATGGTGTCGTGATAATAAAGGCTCAGCGCTATCGAGATCAGGAAAAGAATCGTCTGGATGCTTTGCAAAGGCTGAAATCACTGATTCAGAAAGCGGTTATTCGTAAAAAAAGGCGCATTCCTACCAAGCCCTCTAAATCATCGAAAAAGCGTCGGCTCGATGATAAAAGTAGACGAGGAAAACAGAAGGTACTACGCAGTAAAGTGATAGATTGATGTCTCAATAGCATCCCTATTATTCTTTTGATTGATAAGTCAATTAATTGTATCTAAAGGGAATTATCTCCATTGGCGTTGTTTTCTTCGTGTCTGCTGAAAGGTCGAGGAGGAGCGCTGCCTTTTCTGATGTCACAAACTTATTCGCCATCGTAAGTTCTGTTATTCAGATACCCATCCTCCACTATACCCCTTCGGATTCAGGTCTAAACCTTCAGATTCAGGTCTAAAATTGGGTTATAGATGTTTGGCTGAATCCGCTGTCGAAATGTGTATCAGTGGCCATCTCGGGAGAATAACAATGAGTGAAAAATATTACCTACTACGGGAAGGTGGACGAGCAGAAAAGATTGAGCTGGATTTGAAGGAGCCCGTTCAGGGACCAATGGCGATCGATATAACCAAACTTTATCGTGATCACGGAGTATTGACCTATGATCCCGGATTTATGTCAACCGCCAGTTGCAATAGTAGTATTACCTATATTGATGGTGAAGAGGGTGTATTGGAATACCGTGGATATCCAATTGAGCAGTTAGCTGCAAAGGCGGATTTTTCTGAAGTCACCTATCTTCTGATTTACGGCGAACTGCCTAATCGGGAGGCGTTAGATGAATTTAAAAACATTATCACTTATCACACGATGCTGAATGAGAATTTAAAGGATTTCTTTGGTGGATTTCACTATGATGCCCATCCAATGGCTATTATGATTGGTGTGGTGGGTTCTCTGTCTGCGTTTTATCATGATTCACTTGATATTAATAATCCGCGTCACAGGGAGATCTCCGCGCATCGTTTGATTGCCAAAATGCCAACCATTGCCGCAGCTAGCTATAAGCATAGTGTCGGTGAACCGGTTGTCTATCCCCAGAATAATCTCTCATATTGTGCAAATCTTCTGCATATGATGTTCTCAACACCATGCGAACCCTATCAAATCAATCCTATTGCTGTTGAGGCGATGAATCTGCTATTCATTCTACATGCGGATCATGAGCAGAATGCCAGTACCTCAACGGTTAGGCTGGCTGGCAGTTCCCAGGCTAACCCTTTCGCTTGTATTGCAGCAGGAATCGCTTCACTCTGGGGGCCGGCGCATGGTGGTGCCAACGAGGCTGTTTTGGATATGTTGACAGAGATTGGGGATGTCTCAAATATCGATAGATATATTGCTAAGGCAAAGGATAAAAATGATCCGTTTCGCCTGATGGGTTTTGGGCACCGTGTCTATAAGCACTATGACCCTCGCGCCAATATCCTACGCGAAATGTGTGCCAAAGTTTTACAAGAGCATTCAGACAGCAATAATCCACTCTTTGAGTTGGCACTTAAGCTTGAGGAGATTGCACTTAAAGATGACTATTTTCTTGCCCGCAAACTCTATCCAAATGTGGATTTCTACTCAGGTATTATCTATCGAGCATTGAACATACCTAATAATATGTTTACCGTCATGTTTGCCATTGCGCGAACAGTTGGTTGGGTGTCACATTGGTTGGAGATGATGAGCGATCCTTTTCAACGAATTGGCCGCCCACGTCAGATTTACGTGGGTGCCCCACGGCGCAATTTTATACCCCTTGATGAACGTTAAAATAATGACTAAAGGATACCCCCTAAATTGGCGTTGAAAGCAACTATTTTTAAAGCAGAACTACAAGTTTCTGACATGGATAGGTCACACTATGCAAGTTACCATCTCACCCTGGCCCGCCACCCCTCTGAAACAGATCAGCGTATGTTGGTGCGTTTGATTGCCTTTGCACTTAATGCGGATGAGTTATTGACCTTCACCAAAGGCATCAGCAGCGATGACGAGCCCGATCTTTGGCAGAAAAGCTTAAGTGACGAAATTGAGCTATGGATCGAGTTGGGGCAACCGGATGAAAAGCGCATACGTCGCGCCTGCGGAAGGGCGCGGAAAGTTGTGGTCTATCCCTTTGCTGCTCGTAGTGCCGGTATTTGGTGGGAACAGATTCGGCACGAGTTAAGTCGGTTTGGCAATCTTAATGTCACTATGCTGTCTCTTCCTAATGGGCCTGAATTGGAGGGTCTCGTGCAACGTAATATGCATCTTCATGCCACGATACAGGAGGGACAGGTGTGGTTAGGAGACGAGAAACAAACTGCCTTAGTCGATTTGCAGGAGTGGCAATGAGACTCAGGTTAGGCCTAGGGAGGTAAATAACCATCCAAAAATTGCGCCAGATTTTATCCCAGATTCTAGTGTGGTGCTTCATACAAATTGACGATTATAGAAGCCTGCTCAGGCCAGGAGACAAGGCGCAATGCGCAGGGAATGGCTCGCCCTTTTCAACCTAAAAAGATCAGTTGGACAGCG
>JARRQF010000333.1:0-1076 GCA_037382065.1 Candidatus Thiodiazotropha sp.
GGCCGCACTTGCCAGCTCATTGTATGACAGGTTCTGGGAGAGAATCAGGCGATCCTGCAACTCGGAGATGTAGTGAATTAGTTACCTTGACTCCCGCAATGTAATCTACGCCAAAATCTACCAGCTCACTGAACCATGGTGCGGTAGGTCCCATCAGGACGAGTTTTGCATCAGTTGCCAGTGAGGCAAGCCTTGGAAAAGTTTTATTGACCAGAGTTGTGGCACTCAAAAAAACCCAGTCAGCTGAAGCAATCGCATATTCAGCCGCTGGGTCGGGCAGATCACCTTCCCCCGGATTTCGCTCCAATATAACCATTTCTATATTGCCATTACTCAGTGATGCCATACCAGGATAGCGACCAATCACAACGACTCGCTTGCCCAATAACTCAGGTTTGAAATGCTCGAACACACTCAGATTAGCGGGTCCATCAGAAAAAATGGGGGTGGCGCTCTCTGCCAGTTCGTTATCCCTATTCAAGATGGCATTGATACAGGCCATGCCAACGGCCGCTTCATGATAGTTCCACGACTTCACCCACATAGCCAAATCCTTCAGCTTTTGTCCCGCCAAGGTGCCTGACCAGGGTAAAACTCGGGTCATGCTTCCTGGACTCATGGCCAACCCGATCGATGACGGCCCCCGAGTTAGTGTCCAGGTGAGTCCGATCAATACCTCTTCCACTTGTCCTGCGTCAGACAACCCATCAAGCAGAAGCCGATAGATATGCCATGGATCGCTCTTTTTCATTATGCCGTCCAACTGAACATTTTCAATTTACCCACTCGACCATCATAACCATCATATTGAATGGCTCAATTGCAATTATCAATCCAACACTAAGTGATTGATTAGCAGATAAGCCGCAGAGGTGTTTGTCGATTTCCTAACAATTTCGGCCGTAAAGTCCGATATGAGACCATCACTTATAAAAACCAACCATATAGATTCAGCTTTTTGGTTATTGGTGTAAAGTTTGCATTACATAATATCTAACATGATTTAACAAATTTTCAAAGGTAGTAATGTAGATGCATAAAATCGGAATATTCTTTGGAACGGATTCAGGCACGAC
>JARRQF010000333.1:1101-12078 GCA_037382065.1 Candidatus Thiodiazotropha sp.
TGTTGTTGCAAAACCACTCAACGTTAACCGTATTGAAGTTGACCAGATGATGGCTTATCAAAGTCTGATCCTTGGAACACCAACCTACGGTGATGGTCTACTTCCCGGTAAAGAGAGTGGCAATCAAGAGGAGAGCTGGCTAGAGTTTTTAGACAAGCTCCAGGGCAAGGATTTTAATGGCACACGCATCGCTTTGTACGGCCTTGGAGACCAGGAAACCTATCCTGATTTCTTTCTCGACGGTATGATGCATCTTTATCAGTTTTTTTCCGAGGCAGGTGCTGAGTTGATTGGTAGCTGTGATACAAGTGGTTATGAATTCAATCGATCTCAAGCCATCGTGAATGGACGTTTCGTTGGATTAGCATTGGACCAGCATTTACAACAAATCCTTACGGATCAACGTATTGATAACTGGCTGGATGATGTTTTCCCCAAGCTGATGAGCCTACACTAACAGATCCTTGGTAGTGGATCGTCCTCAAGTTCATCCAGAATGCGTGCACCACCCAATTCCGTATGGAGCACCACATAGGCGTCACGCTTGGCTGTTTCACCAATGATTGCGGCCCGATCTCCGCCAGGAAGCTCTTGCCAAATGCACAATGCCTGGTCGGCCTGATCCGCAGCGACCACAGCGACAACACGTCCCTCACAGGCAAGGAATAAGGGGTCGTAACCCAATATCTCACATACAGAGTTAACCGGGTCCCGAATGGGGATCGCAGATTGATTAAGATTGATTTGCAGCCCAGTTGCTCGGCATAGTTCATGTGCCACAGTGGCCAATCCTCCACGGGTTGGGTCACGCATGAAACGCAATCCAGAGAGCTCCAGCAATGATTGGGTGAATGGCAGGACACTTGCCGCATCGGATAGCAAGTTACCACGCAAACCAAACTGTTCTCGGGCCAACATAACAGCAATGCCGTGATCGCCTACTGGTCCACTAACCAACAGCTTATCGCCGGCTTTAATAAATTGCATACCCAACTTGATATGTGCCTCTCGAAATCCAATGCCCGTAGTGGCGAGGTAGACTCCACCACCCTCTCCACGCCGTAGTACCTTGGTATCACCGGCAACCACTGATACCCCAATTGCTTTAGATGCTTCAGCAATGCCACGAATGATACGTTCCAGAGTGGCTACTTCGAAACCCTCCTCAATAAAGGCATTCAGGCTGAGGAATTTCGGTGTAGCGCCACTCACGGCAAGATCGTTAGTGGTGCCATGCACAGCGAGTGATCCGATATTCCCGCCCGGAAACTCCAGAGGATCTACTGTAAAACCATCTGTCGTAAACAATAACTCAGCTTGATCTGAGTGGGGGAGAGCGACAGCATCGGCCTGAACATCCAAATAGGGATTTTGCAGATGGTGGGCAAATAAAACTTCGATCAGTTCACGCATGTAACGGCCACCATTGCCGTGTGCAAGCGCGATATGTTTATCTGTTAGATTCATCAGCCTGTTGGGAAATAAATCAAGAAGTTGAGCTTAGCATTAATATCCTCGCCGCTCTAAAAGAACGGCGATTCCTAAGTAGGTTAGGTCGTTGATTATTTGGTAGATGCAGGCGTTTCGGGAGCAGCAGAATCAGGCGCTACTGGCGTCGCATAGGGATAACCATAACCAGGGTAGCCATATCCTGGGTAACCATAACCATACCCCGGGTAGCCATATCCATACCCTGGATAACCGTAGCCATAATACCCTGGGTAGCCGTAGCCATATCCCGGGTAGCCATATCCTGGGTAACCATAACCAGGATAGCCACCCCAAGGTCCGTCATAATAGTCATCATCAAACCAGTCGAAAGGCCCCCAGAAAGCCTGTGCTGGAATTGTTGCGAGTAGAGCTGATCCAGCGACAAGTGTCATGACTGTGAATTTTAAGGTTTTTTTCATGGCAATTTCTCTCCTTTGTAACGCTTGTTTCAGTTAAGGCGGACGTTGAATATTCCGCTGTCATACCCATTATTCTTAGCAGAATGGTCCATTTACCTTTGCGGTGATTCCATGAACCTTGAAGATTACTATATGCCAGAGTAAAAAAAGTTCAGAAATTATAAAATTACCAGACTGCGCGAAAGCCCCTTTAGAGTAATTTGGTGAGTCGGCTGAATGCCTCTTCAATCTGCTCTGTGGTGTTGTAGAAATGTGGAGAAAAACGGATACCGCCACCCCGACAGGCACAAACCACTTTCTGTTTCATCAGCGTCTGGTAGAGAAGTTGATTGTCAATACCGGGTACTCGGAAGGTTATAATACCTGCGCGTAGATCAGATTCTCTCGGGGTGACTAATTCAAACTCCAATAGGTCTACCTGGCGGATAATGTTTTGAGTATTCTCATAAATGCTTGATGCTACCTGTTCAATCCCGATATCCAGCAACATTGAGAGACTGGCGTGCAGAGCATGCATACCGAGCATATTCGGGCTGCCACACTCAAAACGTCGTGCACTGTTGGCAGGTTGCCAATCGGTTCGATCGAACTCTCCCATGGCTTCCACCATATGCCAGCCATACTGATGCAACTTAAGTGTCTGACGAAGCTCTTCGCGGCAGTAGAAGAGGGCAAGCCCTTCAGGGCCCAGCATCCATTTGTGGCCATCCGCTATGACAATATCGGCTTGGCATTGAGTTAAGTCAAAAGGTATCGCTCCCAGGCTTTGAATGGCATCGATAACAAAAATGGTTGGCTGAGAGCGGCAATAGTTACCCAGCAACTCAAGATTCATACGGCGACCACTGGCATATTGAACGGAACTAACCGAGATAAGACGTGTGCGCTGATCACACAGTTCAAGTAGCTCCTGTTCAGGGTGTTCACTAGCATTCAAATCAAGGAGCCGAAGCTCCACGCCTTGTGATTGTAATGACTCCCAGACAATCCGATTGGAAGGAAACTCCTGGGCAATGGAGACGATATTATCACCCGCTTGCCACTCTAAACCGTAAGCGATAAGAGAGAGACCTTCCGAGGTACTTTTCAGAAGTGCAATATCGTCAGTCGACGACGCATTGATTAACTTAGCAAGAAGGGCGCGAAGAGAGTTCTCCTTATTCAACCATAACGGATAATCCAGTGAGCCTTGAAGCCCATTTTGACGGGCAAAAGCCGCAACTTCATCTACTGTGCAATCAGGCCAGGGGGCAACAGCGGCATGATTGAGGTAAACGATTGACGGATCCAGTGAAAAGTATGCCACAGCTATCCCCTTTAAAATTAAAAATTAGCAATAATCATAAAAAACCAGTTAACTGTTCCCTTCTATTAACAGGTTCTTGAATTTGAAGAAAAGGGTAACAGACACTCTTGATACAGCGAATCTGAGCTATTAACCTGCTAATCAAATCAACTCAAGTAGGTCACTATATGCAACCATTGATCATAAAGCACGATGCACAAAATGAATATTTTTTCCGTGAAGGTTGCTATATCAATGAACTCTCAAACCATGCAGATGATCCTGACCTATCCATTGCTCAAGCTAGGCTGTCACCTGGGGTAATAACCCAGTGGCATGCTCTGGAGGGGATAACCGAGCGGTATATAATAGTGAGTGGAAAAGGTGTGGTGGAGGTAGGGGATTTACCTGCCCAAGCAGTTGGGGAGGGAGATGTTGTGCTTATTCCGCCCGGCATACGCCAACGCATCACCAATACAGAGTCTAATGATCTGTTATTTCTGGCTTGCTGTACGCCACGATTTCAGAGTGATCACTATCGGAGCTTGGAGGCGTGAAAGCAGACTCGTGATACCAGTTAATTTACACCTATTAACATGGATATATTTTCAATAATAATCAGTGCTTTAGGATGAATTAATCTTGAGAATTGCAGGGATGTGAAAAATAAGTAAAAAATCCCTTACAAGATAATGTGTTATTTTGTGTGAATTGAGAATTGTCAATGCTTGCAAATAGATATAACATCACCATATTAGTAATGACTAATGCATGAGTAGTGAGGTGTAGAATGTCATTTATGAAGTGCAAACATTTGCGAAGACTGGTCAAAATGGCCGGTGTACTTCTGATCAGTGGTATGCTGCTTGAGGTTATAGCGCATCTATTGATCAGTAATATCAATCTGTTACTCATCCAACCCATAGCCTTGGGCCTGGTTCTAATCAGCCCAATTATCTTGCTCCTGATCTTGGTAATTACCTTGATTCCAGGGTTAAGTTTTAAAGACTGTATTAACTGAGCCGTCAACTACCCCGCCCAACTGATCTTTACTGACCGGTTGGTCAACGCATGAGTTAAAACTCAGCTTGTATGCTTCACTTCTATACGAATGCTTTTGATTGCGGGCCCTAATGAACGGATTACTTCTGGGTCATTGCGGGCTTTTGCAAAAAGTATCACACCTTCCAGATAGGCCAGCATGGCAGTAGCTGTTGCTTGTGTATCCAAAGGGAGAATGTCGCCAAGATTAACTGCTTGTTCCAGGGCTTTATGGAAGCGTCCACTGGCCTTTTCAAAAACAGCATTGAGTCTGGCTCTGATCACCTCATCACGTGTACTGACCTCAAGTGCCAGATTCCCGAACAGACAACCAGGCATGCGACCTTCTACATTTTTTGCCGCTTTTTGCCAGTAATAGACAGCATCAACCATATAGTCAAGACGTTCCATAGGAGGCAGTTTTTCATCGAATGCTTCAGCGACAAAGCCATTCGCCCAGTCATCAGACATATTATCGATCACGGCCATGGCCAGAATTTGCTTGGAGGGAAAAAAGTGATAAAAACTCCCTTTTTGCACCTTGGCGAGGGCACAAATCTCTTTAATACCTACATCGGCATAGCTTCGACCATGAAAAAGCTCTCTGGCAGCTGCTAAAATTCTGTCTTTGGTGTCCAGTTCAATACCCATAGGCGAATTATACTAGACCGATCGGTCTAATCAAGCAATTTCTCTACTCCCCTTGAAAACAGCACCACTCATCCTCACCTTCTAGGCAGCTTATTGAGTTATTGCAGAGAACCTGCTTAGGAGAAAAAGATGTTTGCCATAAATGGTTTTGAAAATAGCCTGTTTCATGAATTCCATCATATGGAGCGTGAGATGGAGCGGTTGTTAGGTGCAGCCGGTTTAAAAAAACGGTGAAGGGAAAAATTCCATCTCAGCAGGAAGAGGAAAGTGGTCAGATTCAAAGGGAACGCTTTAGTGGTGATTTCCATCGTATTGTCAATCTTCCCGATGATATTGATGCCGAAAAGGTCGTAGCAACTTATCAAAATGGTGTCATACACATTATTGCGCGAAGGCGTGAATCTTCCAAACCACGTCAAATTACCATTCAATAATCCATAGGTTGGAGAAAAAAATGAACAATGAAAACATGACAGTTGAACAAGAATCTCGCACACAACAAAAACCAAAAGCATCACCCAGAGTGGTAAGGCCGAATGTGGATATTTTCGAAGATAAATCGGGTATTACTGTACTAGCAGATCTGCCGGGCGTATCCAAAGAGGCATTGGATATTCAGATTGATAATGAAATTCTGTCGATAGACGGACGTGTTGAAATCCCATTACCAGAAGGTGTGAGTGAGGAGTATGGAGGCTTTCGCACCAGCCATTACCAGCGTAGTTTTACGCTAAGTCAGGAGTTGGATGGCAGTAAGGTCGAAGCCAAACTCAAGGATGGGATACTCTCGATGCACATTCCAAAAAGGGAAGAGTTTCAACCTCGGAAAATTGAGATTCGAGTAGAGTAACCCCAAAACAGATATTATTTCCCCAGCCCCAACGCCCCGGTCTATTTACAGACCTGGGCGTTTTTTTAATTCAGCTTCTTAATAACAAATTTCTAATTTAGTTTTGGGTAATTTCATTGTGAACCTTTCAATTTCAAGATGGTCAATCCAATCGTTAAATTCCATTGATGAACAGTCTAGCAAAGTTCAAAAGGAGCCTATGGATGATTCGAGTTGAAGCTTTAACCCGTTACTATACCGATTTAAAGGCAGTCGACCAGGTCTCATTCGATATCGGTCAAGGTGAAATAGTCGGTTTGCTTGGGCACAACGGTGCTGGCAAAACGACGATTATGAAAATGCTTACAGGGTTCCTCGAACCAACCCATGGACGCATTGAAATAGATGGTCTTGATATTGGAACTCATAGGGAAGCTGTTCAGCAAAAAATCGGTTATTTACCTGAAAACGACCCCCTCTATCCTGAAATGACCGTCATTGATTATCTCGATTATGCTGCTGAGTTGCATGGTGTTTCTGCCGGCGAAAGGATTGAACGAATCCGTGAAGCAATCAGGCAAACCGCATTGGAATCCAAGGCTACCAGCTTGATTAGCACGCTTTCCCGAGGTTACCGGCAACGGGTCGGTGTTGCGCAGGCGCTACTACACAAACCACGTCTTCTGATACTTGATGAACCCACCAATGGCCTTGATCCGACTCAGGTCCAGCATATGCGAGAGTTGATTCGTGGTTTAGCCAAACAAGCAACAATCATAATCTCTACCCATATTCTTCAAGAGGTACAGGCGATCTGCGATAGAGTCATCATTATGCGTGAAGGTCGGAAGGCATTAGATGCCAGTATGACTGAATTACAAACAGGCAAACGACTAGTGGTGGCCCTTGATGCCGAACCAACACAGGCTATTGATCTACTTACCTCAATAAATGGTATCGAATCGGTGGAAAAGTTAACGAAAAGGGGAGCAGGCTATCGCTATGCCATGAATTTGGACGACCAGAACGATGTTAGCGAAACCGCACCTGAGGTTGCGAGGAGAGTTTATGATAAAGGTATGAGGCTCTACCTCCTCCAGCCTGAAAGTCGTGATCTGGAAACAATTTTTGGTGAAATCTCAGTACAGTAGGGGGGGAATCATGAATAATATATTGAAAGTTTCTCAAAAAGAGTTTGCTAGTTTCTTCTCGTCTCCTATTGCCTATATCTTTCTTGCTGCCTTTCTCGCGGTTAACCTGTTTATTTTTTTCTGGGTAGAAACATTTTTCGCCCGCAATATAGCTGACGTTCGTCCACTGTTTGAGTGGATGCCGATGTTATTAATTTTGCTTGTTGCTGCGATTACAATGAGAATGTGGTCAGAAGAACGGCGAGCAGGAACCCTGGAGTTTCTCCTTAGTATGCCAGTAAAGAGCTTACAGCTCGTCCTGGGAAAATTTTTAGCCTGCCTGGGATTGGTCTTTGTGGCTCTATTGCTGACCTTGCCATTGCCAATAACAGTCTCTTTATTTGGCCCCCTTGATTGGGGGCCTGTGTTTGGGGGTTATCTGGCTACACTATTTCTGGCTGCTGCTTATGTCGCCATTGGCCTATTTATCAGTGCACGTTCCGTCAACCAAATCATCAGTTTGATTGTGACAGTTGCTGTCTGTGGTTTTTTCTATCTTCTCGGTTCTGAAAGTTTGACCAGCTTATTTGGAAACCAGATATCGGAATTACTCAAACTACTCGGTAGCGGTTCGCGTTTTGATGCCATCACCCGGGGGGTTATTGATCTGCGTGACCTTTACTACTATCTCAGTCTGGTAGGGGTATTCCTGACACTTAATGTTTTCACTTTGGAGTGGTTGAGATGGCAAGGCAATAGGAGCAATGCCCAGCATAGACTTTGGGGGCTTGTAACTGGATTATTTGTGGCAAACTTCCTGACTGCAAATCTATGGCTTTCTCCTGTAGGTTATGTCCGAGCGGACCTAACCGATGGTAATCTCTATTCCATATCGGAAGCTACCCGTAGCTATCTGAAGCAATTGCAAGAACCGCTGTTGATCCGAGGTTACTTTAGCTCAAAGACACATCCACTTCTTGCGCCCCTGGTGCCACGTCTGCGCGATCTAATGAAAGAGTATGCGGCTGCAGGAGAGGGTAGGGTGCGGGTTGAATTTATCGACCCCCAGACAGATCCTGAGCTGGAGCGGGAAGCCAATGAGAAATATGGCATCAAGCCGGTTCCCTTTCAGTTTGCAAGTAAGTACCAAGCATCGGTGGTTAACTCCTATTTCAATATTCTGGTGGAGTATGGGGATCAGCATGAGGTTTTGGGGTTTCGCGACCTTATTGATGTAAAGGTGCAGGGTGAAACCGACTTGGACGTAGAGTTGCGCAATCCGGAATATGATCTTACCCAATCGCTAAAAAAAGTACTGTATAGCTATCAGGGAGAGGGAACACTCTTCGCCAATATTTCCCATCCGCTTAGTTTTAAGGGTTACATCTCAGCAGATGAAAAGCTACCTGATGTACTGGTTGATCTTAAGCATGATCTACAGCAGATATTGAATAGCTTAAACAGCAATGCCGGAGATAAGCTCTCGACCCAGATTCTTGATCCTGATGCTAAGGACGGGGCTCTAGCCAAAGAGCTGGAAACGAACTATGGTTTTCGACCGATGTCCACCAATCTATTCGATAGTCATAGTTTCTGGTTCTACATGACTTTGGAAGGAAATGGACAGATTGTGCAGATAGAATTGCCTGAGAACTTTGAGAAAGCAGAACTGGAACGGAGTATCAAGGCTGCTCTAAAACGTTTCTCATCAGGCTTTTTAAAGACATTAGCTCTGAATACTCCAGTATCACCAGCACCTCAATTTGGTATGGGTGGCGGTAGCGCTTTCAGCCAGCTGCGCGATACCCTGGCCGAGGAGCATAATATCGTCACCGATGACCTGAGTAGCGGACAAGTAAATGCTCAAGCTGATCTTCTGCTTCTAGCCTCTCCAAAGAACCTGGATGATAAGCAACTTTTTGCTGTTGACCAATTTCTGATGCGAGGCGGCACGGTGGTTGTATCCACTTCTCCCTTTGATATTCAGACTAGTGGCGCTCTATCTGCACAAAAAAACAAATCCGGTCTTGCTCCATGGTTGAAACATCATGGTATATCACTGGAAGAGAGTATGGTTCTCGATTCACAGAACAGCGCTTTCCCCATCCCTGTTAATCGGCGCATTGCTGGATTTGTTGTCAGGGAGACCCAGCTGGTGGACTATCCCTATTTTCCAGATATCCGCAAAGCGGGTTTGGATAAAGAGAGTGGTATGCTGGCAGGTATTGATCAGGTCACAATGACCTGGCCTTCACCGATTATTTTGGACGAGCAGAAAAATAAGCAACGTCGGGTTATTCGGTTACTACAAAGTTCAGATCAGTCATGGAAGTCAGAGAGTCTTGATATCCAACCCGATTATGCCACCTATGGAAAACTTGGCTTTCCAACTGGTTCAAAGAGAGAGCAAAACCTTCTTGGGGTTGCAGTAGAGGGACGATTTGTGCTGCTTGCTTCTAATAACTTTCTTTCTGATCAGATGTTAAATCTGGCAACATCTGCAATGGGTACTCAGTACCAGAAGCCAATACAGCTGGTTGAAAATATCATCGATTGGTCTCTGGAAGATAGAGGATTGCTATCGCTTCGCGGACGAGCACAATTCTCCCGTGCGCTAGATCCTATGGAGCGTGAAACTCAAATTTTCTGGGAGTATCTCAACTATGGTTTGGCAATCTTTGGATTACTTATGGTTTGGATCATCCATCATCAGGTTAAGCGGGCGGCAAGATCGCGTTATGCGATTTTACTTGATGGGCTATAAGCAGCATAAAAGGAGCGTGAGATGAAAAGATTAATCCTGATATTGAGCAGCTTGCTGGTTGCACAAGTTGTGCTGGCTATAACGATAAATCTGGCTGATACAGGGCATGGTGCTTTTAAGCCAGAGGAGAAGCTACTGGCCTTCGATCCTGAATCCGTTGATACTCTACAAATCAGCGATGGCCAAACGCAAATCCTTCTTAGAAAACAGGCAGGTGGCTGGGTACTTCCTGAAAATCAGGATTTCCCTGTCGATAACTTGGTTATTAAACCGGTTCTTGAGCAGCTTTCCACCATGGGAAAGGGCTGGCCAGTAGCCACTTCGCAAGAAGCACTTAAGCGCTTCAAGGTAGCCGATGATCTTTATGAATATCATCTAACCTTCTCCAACCATGATAAAGAGGTCGCGCAACTCTACATTGGCACCTCCCCAGGATTTCGCAAGGTGCACGCCAGGCCAGGTGACGAGGAGCGTGTTTTCTCTATCGATTTTGATAGTTGGCGGGTTAGCGCAAAGGTTGACGATTGGATAGACAAAAAACTACTTCAACTCGATAAAGATAAGATTGCGAATATTGATGTCTCAAATATTAAGCTGATAAATGAAAACGGTCATTTTAAATTGGCGGACATAAAAGATAACGAAACATTGAATCAGACACAGGTAGATAGTTTTGTCGATACACTTGCTGGATTACAGATTACATCACTATTTAAGCCGGAATCGAATCTTAATAAGCTTCTCGAAGCCACCAAATTTGAGGTGAAGATTAAAACAAAAAGTGGAGATGATCTGCTTTATAAATTTTCAAAACCAAAGGATGCCGATTATTATGTATTGCAGCGCTCCGATAAAGCCTACAGCTACAAAGTAGCTGAACAAACGGCAAAGCAGCTATTCGATACGAAACGTAAAAAGTTGCTATCGATGGCAAAGAGTGATCAGAAAACTGAGCCTGATGCGCTTTAACCTGAATGTTTCATCTTGGAATGTGATGATCCTAAAAACCTAGTTGAGCGTACCAGTTGGAGACTGATTGGCTAATATTTCGGTTAAATCCGTGGGTTAAGGTGGTTATGGGATTCCCCTCACCCCGGCCCTCTCCCGTAAGGGGAGAGGGAGCGTACTTTTCGAGCGCATCGTAAACATCAGCTTATGTGTGGCACCCAATGGCTTGTTCACTCCAGGGTTTGAACCCCACATCCCCTCTCCCCTTGCGGGAGAGGGCCAGGGTGAGGGGGATATAAAATAGCGTAAGCGCAGCTTACACCACTATTATGAAATGTGTCATGCGAATGCCTGCCGCTTTCTGAGATTGAGTGGGTATCTCGACTGCTTCCATAAGAGCAACGTAGTGCGATTGCCCT
>JARRQF010000334.1:0-7371 GCA_037382065.1 Candidatus Thiodiazotropha sp.
ACCAAAGAAGCCGCCCCATATAAATCCCAGTTTTCGTGCAACGGAAAGATGTAGCCTCCCCCAGCTTCAAACTTAGTAACTCCTAGCTCGCCAATGAAATAATATCTATCCCCCAGAATGAGCTCTTTTTCAAAATCCCATTTGTTGTAACTACCAAAAGCAAAGATATTATCTGTTATTTGGAAGCTGCCATCTATCTTAAAACCACCATCACCATCTATATCGGTAGCGTCGTTCTTAAAAAAATAGCCTGCTTCTACATAGCTATAGCTCATATCACTTGCATAAAGAGGCGTAAGTGACATACCTGCTAAAACTGAAACAATAACACCTGCTTTTTTTACCATCTTGATTCCTTTCATAAAGGACTCCTATTTATTAGTAAATGAAACTCACATAAATTTTGAAACAGGAAATATACCTTAACTACAGACAATTAAACATCAGAAAAAGACTACAAACAGGAACGCTTATTGATAGTTCGTGACACTCATCACTAATCCAGTCAGTTGATAGAAAAATTTAATAAATTTAAAGATATAGTAATATTATTAAACGCTATTTATTTAAATAGAAAAACATTGACTATCTACTATATAACAATTATTATTTACCATCAATACAGTTGTTTAGGAGAGTTGAGGAGATCTGCTAAATGCTTCAGAAATAGTAACCATCAGACTCAGTTTTTAATGATTTATACTAATACAATGTCTACTCTTCCTCATTGATAGTGAATTAAGACTAACTCATATTCTCTTTATGTTCTTTTTCGTGGGTACCCCTGACTTCGGTGGAAACCCTCTAAGCTTCACACCTTTCTACAAAGAGCCGTCAATAGGATCTACATACCCAGCTTTTCTATTGGCAATCAGATTTTTTAATACCTGAGCAGACTCTTTCGGTTTAGCTTGCATGATGAAATGTGGCCCTGCTATTTCCACCACCTCAATATTTGGAGCTAATATCCTAAATTCCTCTACATGGCGGTACGAAATCAGCTTATCATTTTTAGCCGCTATATAGACGCATTTTACGCCAATTCTTTTGCCCCCGCCCCTAAGCTTTGCCATTTCTTTAATTCTATGAGCAAGAATACCCGTCTTAACCATTTTTAGTGACTTTCTAAATAGGCTAATTATATGGGATTCAATGTTCTTTCCTAGCATAAACCATTTAATAATGGGAAGTGGAATGGGTATTTTTAGAAACAACGCTAAAGGTAGCTTACTTACTAGCCATAAAGTAGCATTTGGTGGACTTATAAAAGTTGACACGAACACCACTGACTTTAAATTATCAGGGGGACTCGATGCGATTGCATAACCTATAGGCCCTGAAAACGACTCAGCAACAAGCACAAACGCTTTTTCTTTAGGTAGTTTTTCTTTTACATATTCAATTAACTGGCTAATAACCTGAACTTCGATATCATTTGAAAGTTCTTTCAATAAAGGTTCAAATAATATGCCGGTTCCATCCATTCCAGGTAATAAAACTATTTGCATAACCAGTATTGTCTACGCATTCAACCATTGAATTTTTTATCACCAAAATCTTTGTGGTATAGCATCTGATGATTAAATCTAAATGTGATTATTCATGTTCATTTTTGACATCCTCACCACCCTAAAGAATGGCGATTCCTACGGCGCTCAAACACAGCATTAATCCGGCTTGGATCGCTTCGGTGGGTTCCTGCTGCTGGCGGTCTGACTGCACGGCTAACCAGACGTGTCCCGCCCTTAGGACGACAAGAATGGCTTAGCTCGGTGTTGCGACTCTTGACAAGGGGTAGGCCATTGCCCGTGATTCGGGAGCACTCATGAAATGCCAGACTCAACAAGCAGGGACTCAAATGGATTTTTGTTCCAGATCCTTTTCGTTACAATACCCCATAATATCAGACTATTATAGATCCTTAACTATGAATATTCAGCAGACTTTACTCCGCTTGTCGCTGGCACTCCTCTTAACCCTTCTCTTGCCAGCGGGTTGGGCGGTGGAAGAGGCTGCTACAACCGACGATAACCAAACCACTCCCGCCCCTGTCCCAGAGACCCTAAAGTCGCCCCGCGCCACGATGGGGACCTTTCTCCAGGCGATGAGCGAGATCAAGCAAGGCTCACCAGCGAAGATTGAAACTGCGCTATCAACCCTGGATCTCTCTGAAATCAATTCATTGGTGAGAAAGGAGCGAGGAACAGATTTGGCGTGGATGTTAATCGAGATCATAGATCGTACCCGGGTGGTCAAGCTGAAGAAGATCCCAAGGCGTGAGGAAGGAGCTGCATATCTGTTTCATAGCTACGAGAATGGGGATATTCGGATTGCGCGTAGCGCTTCTGGAGAGTGGCTGTTTGACCAGAGTACATTGGCCAGTTTACCGGCCATTATGGACGAACTCGCGATGACTAAGCGGGTCAGCGGCAAAGAGGATGATTCCAGCCAAGTACCCTGGCATATCCGCTTCCGGCAGAAAATACCAACCTCTCTCAAAGAGTCGCCCTTTCTTTTGCAGAACTGGCAGTGGTTAGGCCTTCTGGTGATGATTCTGGTCGGTGTTATCATTGACAAGCTGGTGTCGTTTCTGCTCAGAAGTGTGGTGCGGCGTTGGCGCAAACTCACCGCTTATGATGAGTTCAAGGAGATCTCTTCGGATATTCTGCGCCCCTTGGGGTTGATGGCCATGGCACTCATCTGGTGGGGTAGCATTAATCTGATGGGACTGCCTGAAAGTGCGATGCTGGTGCTTTTGGTGGCGGTCAAATTTCTCGCCAGTATCTCCGGTGTTTGGGCAGCTTACCGGTTGGTCGATCTGGTCTCTGCCTGGCTGTATAAACGTGCCCAACTAACCGATAACAAGCTGGATGATGCCCTGGTACCGCTGATCCCTCGTACCTTGAAAATATTCGTCACGGTTGTCGGTTTTGTCTTCATTGCCGATAATCTGAATATCGATATCTCCAGTCTGCTTGCTGGTCTCGGCCTGGGTGGCTTGGCCTTTGCTCTGGCAGCAAAGGATATGGTGCAGAATCTATTCGGCTCGGTGACGGTGTTAATGGACCGCACCTTCTCTGTTGGCGACTGGATCATCGTCGATGGCGTTGAGGGCAGTGTTGAGCGAATCGGTTTTCGCAGCACTCGGGTTCGCACCTTTTATAACTCGCTGGTTACCGTTCCTAACTCCAAATTCATCACTGCCACGGTGGATAATATGGGTGAACGCCGCTACCGACGTCTCTCCTGCAAACTATCCCTTACCTACAATACTCCGCCTGATCGCATCGAGGCCTTTTGCGAAGGCGTCCGAGAGTTGGTGCGGCAACATCCCTATATGCGTAAGGATTACTACCAAGTCTATCTTAATGAGTTTGCCGCCTCGTCCCTGGAGGTATTGCTGTATGTCTTTTGGGAGACGCCAGAATGGAATACTGAGCTGAGAGAGCGTCATCGATTCATGCTGGATATTCTTCGCCTGGCAAAACATCTCAATGTCGAATTTGCCTTCCCGACTCAGACGCTATATATGAAGCAAGAGGCTGAGAAAATGGCAATACCTGATGAGATGGATCAGAGCAAGGCCTTTGAAATGGGACAATCATTCGCGAAGCATATCGTTGCTGAGTCAACTGGGGTGGGCATAAAACCACCCCCGGTTGTATTCCCTCCGGTCAACTAAATTTTTTAGGCTCATAGATACAGACTTGGTTGCGACCGCTATCCTTGGCTTTATAGAGCGCCTGATCCGCATAGCTGAGCAGCGTATTAAGGTCCTTACCAGGGTAGTCTTCAACACATACCAGACCAATACTTACTGTCACTTTAATCCCAACCGGGTTGAGGTTCTCTATTGCTGAGCGTAACATTTCGACCCGAGCTGGTATTTTCGCACCATGGGAAATAACTACAAATTCCTCGCCGCCAAAGCGGGCAGCCAAGGCCGCCTTGAAGCGTTGTTTGAGCAGTTTGCCTATGGCTATCAGAACCTGATCGCCCACCAAGTGACCTTGGGTATCATTGATGCGCTTGAAATTATCCAAATCAATGATCATCACCCAACCTTTTGCAGCACGGGTAAGAAAGCCCTGCCCCTCATCTACCAGGTAGCGGCGATTTCGAGTGCCCGTCAGAGCATCTGTGGTGGCAAGCCTCTCCATATCTGCAGTCTGTTCATGCAGGGTGTCATACTGGAATTTAACCAGTAGCAGGGAGCGCACTCGTGCCATGACAATCTCCTCAACCAGTGGTTTGATAACGAAATCGTTTGCCCCGGCATGGAAAACCTCTACCTGGGTATTCACTATCTCATTTCCTGTGGTGACCAGGACTGGAAGTTCCTGTTGCGAGTAGTGTAGACTTACACGCAAGAAATAGAGTAGGTCACCACCCGTCATTTCTCCCTTTAAGTGGAAATCGGTAATCACCAGATCAAACTCTTGCAGCTGTTGCTTGCGGGCGTTTTCGAGCAGGATTTGAGCCTCTTCCACAGACGTAACGTGAACCACCTCCATACCGTGCTCTTCCAACATCTGCTTAGTCATTCTGGCAGCTGTCTTGCTGTCTTCGATGTAGAGGATACGGCCGCGGAGGCTGGGGTTCCGTTCCAGGAAGGATTTGATATATTCGCCAAAGACCTTGAAACCAAGCGCTTTGTCAAAGTAATCGGTGACACCGGCATTGAAGCCTTCGTGTAGCAGTCGCTGATCGGCATCAGAGGAGACAACGATGACAGGGGTGTAGCGGTGACGCTTACTGGAGCGAATACTGCGGCATAGGTCCAAACCATCCATGTCTGGCAGCAGTAGTGCTGTGGTGATCAACGAATAGCGCTCTTGCTCCATCTGCTTCAGGGCCTCGACGGCGCTAGTACAGGTAGTGATCCTTATACCAGGTATGGCTTTTTTTAGTCGACGGGTAAGTACCTCCCGTGTAGCAGTTGAACTATCTACCAGCATAATTCTATCGGCCATACTTATCTCATATTCCTGATTGCACTGGTTCTCCAAGCGGTATCCCACACTAGCACGTTAATATCCTCGTCGCCCTAAAGAACGGCGATTCCTACGGCGCTCAAACGCGGCATTGATCCGCGCCTGAGTCGCTTCGGTGGGTTCCTGCTGCTGACTTGGACATATTTTGAATCTGCAAATCCTCGATACACACAATTGCGTGGTTTTGGCTGATGGTGGTCGTGGTCTTATGCAGGGCAAGCGCCTTATTGAACACGAAGCGGCATGACCCAGTGAAGCAACGCATAGCGCATGCTTGTTCACCATTGGGCTGTAGTTCGTATTTGAATGCTTGCAAGCGTTTCATGCCTAAATCATACAAGGAAAAGTCGGACTTGAAAAAGCAGGTCTGGAAAAATGTATTGTCGTCACCCTTGTAGTTTGCCTCTTCATTCGGTGGTGTGGTGCGCCTATTGGCATCATCAAACGTCGAGCAATAGCAAACACCCTGTTAGCAAATAACATGGACATCTGTGGTATTCATGCTATTCATCTCTGCCCTGAACGACGGGGCTTTTCGCGCAGTCCGGTAACACTAGTGTGGTGCTTCATACAAATTGACGATGATAGAAGCCTGCTCAGGCCAGGAGACAAGGCGCAATGCGCAGGGAATGGCTCGCCCTTTTCAAGCATTGCAACGCAGTATCCTGGAAAGCTAACCATGCCACTCTAATAGCAAGTTACTCTCTTATTGAGCAATACGGTTCCACCAAACCAGAGCTATCGATATAATCAGCCTGCTGATACTGCACTGAGCCATTTGAGAGGATCTTAACCGTGCCGAAAGCCTGCGAACTAAAAAAAGGCGTTGTCGTCGAAATTAACGGCGCTCCCCATGCCGTAAAGCGCATTGATGCTAAAAGCCCCTCATCCCGAGGTGCATCGACGCTCTATAAGGTCTGTTTCACCAATCTTAAAACCGGGCAGAAACTAGATGAATCCTATAAGGGAGATGACATGCTGAAAGAGGCGGATTGTCTACGCACCTCCGTCCAGTATCTCTATAAAGACGGCGAACACTATACCTTTATGAATAACGAAGATTATAGCCAGCATGCCCTTAGCAAGAGCGAATTAGAGGATGAGATTCCTTTTCTTATCGACGGCTTGGAGGGGATCACGGCCCTGTTCGTCGATGGCGTGCTGCTAGCTATCGAACTGCCCCAATCCGTTAGCATGGAAATCATTGATACCGCACCAGGTATCAAAGGCTCCACGGCTACCGGCCGCACCAAACCCGCTACCTTGTCGACCGGTCTAGATGTTCAGGTTCCCGAATATCTTGAACCCGGTGAGATAATTAAAATCAATACCGCAACACGAAAATTTGTTTCGCGTGCGTGAGCCTTTGATCAATTTGACATCGCCCCACCCTGAACAACAAAGTTTTCCTCGCAATCCGGATAAGAAACCAGACTAAGGAGTTCGCTTTGCTGCGATTGAATACTAATCTTCTCCAGTTCATCTCTCATCAACAATGAGAATTTTTACCGTCTCAGACATTCATACGAACTATCAGGAAAATAATCGATGGGTAAACTCCCTCTCCAATTTCGATTTCACTGATGATTGTTTACTTCTCGCCGGTGATATCTCTGACTCGGTAGAGTGTATTGATCGCTGCTTCCTTCAATTAACCAAAAAGTTTCGGAAGCTTTTTTATGTTCCTGGAAATCACGAATTATGGGTGCACAACAATGCCCAAGAAAACTCAGTGGAACGGTTTCAAAAACTCTTGGATCTGGCCCAGGAATACGGCGTTATCACGCAACAAAAATCCTTTGGAACAACCACCATCATACCCTTATTTTCCTGGTACGATTTAAAATTTGGGGCATTGAAAGATACGCTGCGCAACAGATGGATGGACTTTTCCAATTGCAAGTGGCCAGAGGGATTAGATAATAACCCTGAAGCTCAAAATAGCTATTTCTTGCAAAAGAATAAAATTGAACACATACCAAGCTCACGGCACGTCATCACCTTTTCACACTTCTTGCCTCGCATCGATGTCATGCCAAACTATATTCCGCATCGATTCAGAGATATTTATCCGGTATTAGGCAGCCCGCTACTTGATCAGCAAATCCGCTCACTGCAATCAAAGATCCATATTTATGGCCATAGCCATGTCAATCATAAGACGGTCATTGATGGTATCCAATATATCAATAACGCCTTTGGCTATCCCTCAGAGGCACGGATTACAGCTAAATCGTTATTGGAGGTCGCTGAAATTCTTTAGCCTAGTGTGGTGCTTCATACAAATTGACGATGATAGCGTGACGCTAAGCGGTTAGCCGCTAGGCGCGTGCCGCCGGGAATGGCTTCTCCCTTTCCAAGGCGCGCAACAACGCGG
>JARRQF010000335.1:0-4294 GCA_037382065.1 Candidatus Thiodiazotropha sp.
TTGAGTAGGGGTGGTGGTGTACGAAAACGAATTTACGAATCCATTCTAATAACAGGTATCTGATTTTGAAGAAAATAGCTTCGATGGTTATGGTCACCTACTGGGTGAATCACGCTACAGCGTGAATAGCACACTTGTGGCGGTACATGGCGGCGTTGCAACTCCTTGGAATAGCGGGCTATTCCGCGTCGTTGCGTCTTGCCCTGCACCACCACAAGCACACTCTTCACGCTGTCCAACTGATCTTTTTAGGTTGAAAAGGGCGAGCCATTCCCTGCGCATTGCGCCTTGTCTCCTGGCCTGAGCAGGCTTCTATCATCGTCAATTCGTATGAAGCACCACACTAGGTGCGTTAATATAAAACAAACTTGTGGCTGGATGATTACTGTAGCAATCATGCCGGAATGTTTGTTCAATTTGTTTATTGCGTATTTGCATGTTTCTTTTTACTAAAGCAAGTATTGATGGGTGGCGAATTATATATTTGCCGAGAATATTGCCAAGTAAATTAACCAGACCTAATTGAAGATCAGGCTATTGTGACTTCTTTGCTTAGATAGACATCTTGAATAGCATGTAAAAGTGCAACGCCTTCTTTCATTGGCCGTTGAAATGCCTTTCGTCCAGATATCATGCCCATTCCACCGGCTCGTTTATTGATAACGGCTGTACGAACCGCCTGCGCCAGATCACCTTCACCACTAGACGACCCTCCTGAGTTAATCATACCTGCTCTTCCCATATAGCAGTTTGCCACTTGGTAGCGAACCAAATCGATAGGGTGGTCGCTGGTTAAATCTGTATATACTTTGTCATGAGTCTTACCAAATTTAACAGCTCTATATCCGCTATTACATTCTGCCTGTTTCTGTTTGACGATATCGGCCTCAATGGTTGCCGCAAGGTGATTTGCCTGCCCCGTTAAATCTGCTGCCGTATGATAATCTGTCTCTCCTATTTTAAAGGAGGCGTTACGCAGATACGCCCATAGCACGGTTACCATACCCAGCTCATGGGCATGCTGAAAAGCTTCCGTGATTTCCAAGATCTGGCGTCTCGACTCTTCTGACCCAAAATAGATGGTTGCGCCAACAGCCACAGCTCCCATATCGAAGGCCTGATCAACAGAGGCAAATAGAGTCTGATCGTAAATACTCGGATAAGTTAACAATTCATTATGATTAAGTTTTACTAGAAATGGGATTTTATGTGAATAGTGACGCGCAATTGAACCGAGTACACCTAGTGTAGAGGCAACCGCATTACATCCTCCTTCAATGGCTAGTTCGACAATATTCGCAGGATCAAAATAGATGGGATTGGGTGCAAAGGAGGCGCCAGCAGAGTGCTCCACCCCTTGATCCACTGGTAATATCGAAACATATCCACTGCCTGAAAGTCTACCATTTGTAAAAAGAGTTTGTAATGATCTCAAAACGCTAGGCTTAAGATCCTTCTTCGATACAACTCTTTCGACATAATCGCTTCCAGGAAGATGGATCATTCCTTTGTCGATTGTGGTGCACTGGTGACTCAACAGGCTTTCAGCCTCATCTCCAAGCAAAGATATAATATTAGTCACAATCACCTCCACACAAAAGAATATTGTTAGATACGTTAAAGATGGACACCACTATTCCCTGAATCTGTGGATTCAGGGAATGACTAATCAGTCGGGATACTTATGCCCTGATTAGTAAGTATAGTATAGATCGTTGATTCTCTATTAAAAGATATTTTCAAAGGCCATTTTCAATACCTCCATGAATGGCCATGTTTTGTGATTGCCAAGACAATAATCCTAAAAAGATCAGCGATACACATTGGTTTTTTATGCCATTCCAGCACATCTGGATGGGACAGGTGATTAGGTATCTATTGCGGAGTAGGCTGAAGCGAAAAAAGATTGGTTTGCTCAATTTCTATCGCTACCCAATGACATCTCTTCCCATGACACATTTAATCGCCTCTTTTCAAGGCTTGATCCTAAGCAATTCATGGACTACTTTCTGAAATGAGTCGCATCTTTACGTTGGCTGTGAAAGATAAGCAGCCAAAATTGAACGTAGTCATCGTAGCTATCCTGTCACAATGAAATCTATTAATTATCCCAACATATTACTACCTTACGTTAAAGTTTAGCGATCAACTAATTTTTTAGAATAAAATTACAGTGATAAATAGTAGTACAACAGAGGATCCCTCTCTATTTTATACTTGAAGTCACCACAATTAGGATCGTGAAATGAATAACTATACGGAATTATTTCCTTGGTTCTTTTGGCCGTTCTTGGCAATTGCCTCTCTATTTGCTTTGAGAATATTTTTCATTTTCGTCATCCAATCCCGGCGGAGTCGTGATCATTTGTCTTACACTTTTAGTAGATTGGTCGACTCTGACACACAACATAGTGAAAAGCGCGATCAAACAAACAAGCAAACACTGCACAGATTGCCTGCCCTTCATATCGCAGTTATAAACAATAATAATGAGTTGGTATCTCAGCTTCTCCAGGCTGATGCTGATGTCAATATCAGAAATATCAATAATGAAACCCCGCTTCATTGTGCTGCCGAAAAGGGCTTTACTAGCATTGCAGTGAAGCTGATTCAGTATGGTGCGAATATCAATTCACGAGGTCGTCATGGTGAAACGCCTCTGCACCTTGCAGCAAGCAAAGGTCACCTGAAGATTGTTGAACTCCTCATCAAGAATGGCGCAGATCCAGAACTCCTTGATGATGCCGGGTGGTCAGCGGAGAACTGTGCTGAGTCAGCACATCACAATCGTGTGTTCAAGTTAATCCACAGGAAATCTTTCGGCAAGGCACCTCCATAACAGTAGAATCTCTAGGGCAGATTGCATAATTGACGACAAAAAACCGAGAAAACATCGTCGTCTTTGCGACAAAACAACGCCCTTCCTCAACTAAACAACCAAATATTAATATATTTCCAACATGTAATTGGGTGGCACAGATATTGCTTATGGCCAATACCTTTAAATTAATGGAGTCATACCATGCTATTGGAACAATACAAAGAAGCCGGTTTACTTTTCAATACGAATTTTCTTGAACAAACCTCTACCCCAGGCCTGTTCGGTTATCGTGGAGAGCTAGCACTTGTCGAAGGTGAAGTTGCAGACGAGAAAGGCCATGCCAAACCACCTGCCGAGGTTATGCGTGGTGCAACCATGCTGGGGGATGAAAAGTTAAAGCTTCTGATCGGTGCCATTGATGACATTGCATCGATCAACACTTTGGTTGGAAAATATAAAGACGCCTTCTCACCCGAGATGAAAGCACTTTTATATGTTGTGAATATCGAAAACCCTGTTCAGGTAGAGATCGAAGGTATCACCTTTGTGCTAATCCCACTGGTACAAGGTGTTCCATGGAATGAAGTATTAGATGAGTTGGGGCTGGAAAAGAGCGACTTCAAGGGGCAATCCGCTGCCAATAAACTGGTCACCCTCTATCAGGAGATGCAGAGCTACAAACCCAAATACCCCACCACATCACTAGATGAGGTTATTGCCAGTGCCACTGACGTTAAACGTGAAGGCTGGGGAGCCATTTAATCCAATATATTGATGATCGGCTTTGGCGTCGTTATGGCAAGAAGCAATTGAGTCTGGATTTTGCCCTGGATTCCCAGCGCACAAAGGGGAGCATAGCCGCTCTACGTGACCCTTTGCGCAACAACGAAGCCAGGGCAAAAGAGCAGCAAGATTGGATGATTGCCTGTTTCCCGAACCTTACACTAACTCAACCAATCTCCCAGCACGATTATACGTTTCGGCGTTCAAAACTAACAAAATCTGAGTTATAAAAAATGGCGGAGAAGGAGGGATTCGAACCCTCGGATCCCGTAAGGGATCACCTGATTTCGAGTCAGGCCCATTCGGCCACTCTGGCACCTCTCCATTTAACCTAATTTGCCACTATTCAATTATAAGTTCTGTTAATTGTTCAATACCAGTGCCTGATCGACCAGATTTAGGTTACCAAAATAGCCTTAGCACTTGCTCCATCTAACTTATTCTATCCTAAACCAGCTAAACTTAAGCACAAAGTCTGATATTACAACACAGATGCCATTCAGCCTGGGAGCTAGTGTGGTGCTTCATACAAATTGACGATGATAGAAGCCTGCTCAGGCCAGGAGACAAGGCGCAATGCGCAGGAAATGGCTCGCCCTTTTCAAGCATTGCAACGCTGTATCCTGGCCGGAGCTGGCTTCCCTTCGGGCGAGACGCTAAGCGGTCATCCGCGTTGTTGCGCGCCTTGGA
>JARRQF010000336.1:0-4245 GCA_037382065.1 Candidatus Thiodiazotropha sp.
AACGGTCAAAGCGAATGCCAGAGGTTATCGTTCATTCGATGGGTTTAGAAATAGCATCCTATTTTACTGTGGAGGCTTAGATATGAGACCTTAGGTTTCACATTTTTCTACGAAGAACCAGTTTTTTACGAATGGTAGAAGGGGTGTGGCTATTTGAAGCCTCATCCCTTAACGGCTCATCATTTGCAGTAATCAGACTAATCTGATTACTGCAGTAGAGACTGACAGAGAATAGCGTGACTATAGCTGCTGCAAGTTGAAAAGAGGTTATGTAATATTACTCATAACATTCGTTGCTCTCTATACATGTATTCATTGATTCAAAGCAATGCTTAGCTATGTCGCATGATACGGCGCCGTCAGAGCAGGCTGGATGGTTAGCAACACAGCGAGAGCTCTTAGTGGCTGGATTAGCTTTTCGATCAGCCCCATCCCCATCATACTCACCTTCAGCTAGATCAGTCTCAGCATACTCACCTTCAGTTAGATCAGTCTCAGCATACTCACCTTCAGTTAGATCAGTCTCATCAGCATCAACTAGATCAATTAGATCAATTAGCTCATCTAGATCATTATTTAGATCATCTAGATCATCATCTAGATCATCATCTAGATCATCATCTAGATCAGTATCTCCAGTTATAGGGTCGGTATCGGTATCGGTATCGGTATCAGTGCCGTTGTTAGTTCCAGTTCCACCATTTACAGGACCAGGTGCAATAGTCAAGCTACCACCACCACTACTACCGCCACCGCAACCAGAAAGTAAAGCAAATGGAATAAGGATTACTAAAATGGAAAAATATTTTGTGAGTTTCATAAGATCCCTCTCATAATTATAGCTGCTTATGAGCATTTTGAAGCCATTCAAATACTCATTGGTATTAATCCTACTAGAGAATTTGAAGAGAATGCAATACCAAAATCGAAATTATGCTAAGTATGTTTGATTGACATCCTCGCCGCCAGCGTTTTGGTAACACGCACTGTCCAGTGTTTGCCTGTCAAGCGACTGATGCCAGCGCTTAAGATGAAGTGAAGTACCTGCCTAACGACTCATGGGGGTCGCCGATGCTCTCATAGGCTTTCAGGTGCACTTCCTCGTATTTCACACTGCGCCACAGCCGCTTGACGAAGAGATTCTCACCTCAGAGCCCCCCTTATCGTCCATGCTGCTTGAGCACGTTGATAAACTCCTCGCTGCTAAACCTGCAGCCTTGGTCGGTGTTGATCCTAAAAAAATCAGTTGACCGCTCCATTCTAATAACAGGTATCTGATTTTGAAGAAAATAGCTTCGATGGTTATGGTCACCTATTGGGTGAATCACGCTACAACGTGAATAGCACGCTTGTGGCGGCACATGGCGGCGTTGCAACTCCTTGGAATAGCGGGCTATTCCGCGTCGTTGCGCGCCATGCATGGATGCACAAGTGTCGCGGGCACATGGATGTGCGGGAGCGACTCTTGCCCTGCACCACCACAAGCGCACTCTTCACGCTGTCCAACTGATCTTTTTAGGTTGATGGTCTTTGGTCGAGCTTAGCCTCCAAAGTTATCCTCGTCCAGGTACTGCCTAATCAGCGGGAGGCCGTTCTCAGGCCATGTGATACTGAGATAAAATCTGTGCTTGGATGCTGGCGGGCATCATGGTAAGCAGTTCCTTGAAGCTTTCCATTGTTTTAACTGGGACCTCGGCTATCTTTTTGGCCTCCTTTGCATAGTTTTCTAAGCTATGCAGAGTTTTGAGCGTTCCTTCGTCGAGTGGGTAATTGAATAAATCCTGGGCAGTTGCAAGGCCATCATCATAGCGGCCCTCTTTGATCGCAACGACCACATCATCAACTTTTTGGACTGCTTGAGCTGTCTCTTTTAGGTACTGTTGAGCTTCAGGATAACTACTATATTGGCTCGCTGTTTGCAGCATAAAATTCGCTGCATCAGCATAGCGATGCTGGTTTAATAACTCATTGGCTTGAGATACCTGTTGCAAGACGCCAGCCGCCTGAGAAATATTTTTCTTTTCATTGCTTGTGAGGTTTAGGTCTGCACCAAACTGATCTGTTAATAATGAAGAGGCTGTTGTGTAGTCGCCTTGACTGATGGCATCTTTAAATTTTGAGGCTAACTCGACATTATGACTGATTTTCGTCAATAGATTGTCATCCTCAGTGTCGGTGACGTTTTGTAATAGATTTGTACTGATATTAGCTACACTAAGAAAGTCGCCTCGGTTAAACGCATCATAGAGATGTACAACTTTTTCTGCTTTATGTAATGAATCAGAGATTTGACTATTACCACCAAAGAAGTTGGCTGCGAGACCTGCCGCAGCTGCATAATTATGCTCTGATATGGCTTTGTAAGCAGTCGCCGCGCCGCTGGCATATTTTGAGAATTGAGCGGCGCCGGAGATAAACTTACTGGAAGCGCCCACCATCTGACCAATATTCGATGCACCACTGGCTAAGCTGGCAGCGCCACTCAACATCATTGACCAGTTATTATTTTTAATACCTTTATATACTTCGTAGGCTGCCATCATTGCGTTATAGCTACGTACTGCGATTTGAATCGGCGGAAAGGGTATGAACTGGCCAATGGTGGAGAGAATCTGCATAAACTGACTTTTCGATAGGGTTTCCAAGGTATCTCCGACAAATCGCCCTAGTTGATCGATGCCGTTGTTTATGGCCCTGGCTACATGGGTTAGCTCATTTTCGATGCCCTTTCCTAATTGGCTGGAAATGTCACGAACACCTTTATCGAAATCGGCAAGCGCATCGGTCGCTCCTTTGCCTATTCTGTGTGCTTCATCAGATATTGTCTTTCCTGCATTTGAGACGGCATCTGTAGCATCACTTGCAGCTTTACTAACAGCGCCTACCGTATCTGAAGCAGCTTTACTAACAGTCTTTGCTATGTCACTAAAGCTAAAATACTCTACTTTAATCAATTGCCCATCTACTTTTATAACACCATGATCATTTTCTTGCTTTAAGAGATTCAGTGTTTCAGAAGATATGTTTTCGCCGTGGAGGAGTCGTGAAAAAATATCACCTTCGTCACCCTTGGCATCTTCACTATTGATCTGAGCATCAAGTGCATGCCCTACTTCTTCGGATAATACCTTTTCTACTTGGGCAGCGTCGGAATTGAGTAGATCCTTGCTTAGATAGACCGTATTGGTCTCTTTGCTGAATGCCGCAAAGGCGACGCCTGACTGCTGTGTGCCAGATCGATCATGAAGTTGATTGCCATCAATTGTTCGAATGGTGGGCATCCAGCTGAAATCTCCCTGCAGGCTTTTTTGCCGGATTGATTCCGCTTTCGTTTGATCGTATTGGTCACCAAAACTCTTACACAGGAGATCATGAAATTGTGTCTTATCCTGTGCAGCATTGGCAAAACGCTGTTGAAACTGTTGGGTTACTTGGGAAAGTTTTTGTTGTTCATGAGTTTTGGCTTCAGGCTGACTGGTTTCAGTAAGAAGATATTGACGCTCCTCGTGGCTAGATAGCTTCCAAAGTAGGGAATTTACTTGTTGAGGAGGAGTGTCACTCAGCAGCTGCTCTTGCGAAAACGTTGTGCTTCCGGTCGTATTGTGATTATTCTGGCCAATTGGTAATACTACTGTGCTCATGCTTGATCTCCTACTGCTAAGTCAAGTAACAAGCATAAGCTTAATACGAAAGCAGGAGTAACACAGCTAGCAATAACCCTAGCTCTAGCGACTTTTTCGTCATCTAATGGTCATGTTCGAGCAGTCAGTGAATGCTTGCTATTCGTAGTTCTTCACCCAGTAGGTGACCATAATCATCGAAGCTATTTTCTTCAAATTCAAAAAGAGTGACCTATCGGTTTAAAAATACCATGGAATATCTCACTCAAATATTGGCATATAATTGAAAATCATGATGCGGTTCGTGCCTCACCACATCCTACGACTTTTGCGAATATTCGCGGCATGCTTTTACAATACCCTCCAAGGGGAGAGGGGATGCGGGGTTCGAACCCTGGTGTGAACAAGCCCTTGGGTGCCACACAGTAAGCTGATGTTTACGATGCGCTCGAAAAGTAGACTCCCTCTCCCCTTGGAGGGTGTCGCAAAAGTCATAGGGTGTGGTTCTGTCCCACCATTAAGAAATGAAATGTAGGATGTGGTGAGGTACGAACCGCATCATTGATGTTCGTGAGCCATCGCACTATTGATGCGGTTCGCACCGCTCACCGCATCCTACGTAATC
>JARRQF010000337.1:0-15850 GCA_037382065.1 Candidatus Thiodiazotropha sp.
ACGCCGTCCAACTGATCTTTTTAGGTTGAAAAGGGCGAGCCATTCCCTGCGCATTGCGCCTTGTCTCCTGGCCTGAGCAGGCTTCTATCATCGTCAATTTGTATGAAGCACCACACTAGGATATACACATTTACTTATTTTCACTTGCTTCAAAGCCCCCACTTTGATATAAATACGCGCCTTTCGCCCCAGGGATCACTAATTTTGAGGTTTTGACTATGTCAAAAGTCTGCCAGGTAACCGGTAAGCGCCCGGTCTCGGGAAACAACGTTTCTCATGCGCACAATAAAACCAAACGCCGCTTTCTCCCCAACCTGCATACGCACCGGTTTTGGGTAGAGAGCGAGAACCGCTGGGTTCGCCTGCGCCTTACCTCCAAAGGTATGCGCATCATTGATAAGAAGGGTATTGATTCCGTTCTTTCCGAAATTCGCGCCCGTGGCGAAAAAGTCTGATCAGGAGTAGTAAGTCATGCGTGATAAAATCAAACTTCTCTCCAGCGCCGGTACTGGACACTTTTACACCACCACCAAAAACAAGCGCAATCAGCCGGGAAAGATGGAAATTAAGAAGTTCGACCCGAAGGTTCGTAAGCATGTCATGTATAAGGAAGCCAAGATCAAATAGATCTGGTTTATTCCCTGGAAAAAGACCCGCCAATTCGGCGGGTTTTTTTATCCAGCTCTTTTACCCTAAAAATCCAGTTGGATAGCGTGAAATATGCGCTTATGGTGGTGTAGGGCAAGGGTCGCTCCGGAGCTTGTTAAACAAATTGGGTTAACCAGCGGAAGCCGATTGCAGATATCCGCGATAGGAACGGGGGAAAGCCCCTGTAACAAGGCCCGTAAAGGCATCTTTTAACAAGGAGTGTCTATGGCAGTTTTTATCTTGGACAAACAGAAAAATCCACTGATGCTGTGTTCAGAGACGCGTGCACGACTGTTGCTTGAGTGTGGCCGAGCAGTTATCGTTTATCGCGATCTGTTTACAATCCGGCTCAGGGATCGGCTCGGAGGTGAAATACAACCACTAGGGCTTAAGCTTAATCCAATAGGTATCACTCATCGGTACAGCATGCCGCTACAACGCAGTAACAGCTATACTTACTTCCCACAACCAACGATAGCAATGAATAAAAAGGAGGCAGTGAGACAGGCCACCTGATGGTGGACGCTATCCCTCCCCGACCTGAAGAACGGGGCTTCTTGCATAGAATCTGATAATGCTAAACCTCCTGACAACCACGCAGCTCAAACGCAGCTTTCACAACCGCTTGGCAGTGGAACCCATCGACCTGCAGCTCGCCAAGGGGGATATCCTGGGTCTACTGGGGCCAAATGGTGCCGGAAAATCAACGATCATGCGTATGATCAGCGGTGATCTGGCACCCAGTGGCGGCCAGGTAGAGATCGGTGGTTTCGATCTATTAACCCAACCTCGCCAAGCCAAACGATATATTGGCTATCTACCTGAGCATCCCCCCCTTCATCGGGATCAGACTGTGGATGAATTCCTCTCCGATTGTGCTCGCCTTCGCGGACTCAATCGTCAAAAAGCCCAAGAGGCCAGACAAACCGTCAAACAGCGCTGCTCACTTGAACAGAGCGGCAAGCGGCTGATCCGTAAGCTTTCAAAAGGGTATCAGCAGCGGATAGGGTTGGCCCAGGCGATCATCCATAATCCTTCCTTGGTGATTCTTGATGAACCTACTGATGGCCTGGACCCGGCACAAATTCGCCAGGTACGCGAGTTAATTCAAGAGTTGGCAAGCGAAAGAGCCATTATTATCTCCAGTCATATCCTGTCCGAGATTCAGGCCACCTGTAACCGAGTTGTGATTCTACAGCAGGGCAAAACCGTCTACAGCGGAGACATCACGCCGCCTGACCAGCCCAGCTATCGACTGGGTTTGGAGCAAAACCCACAAGCATCAGAGATTTCAGCCCTACCCACTATCGCCACGGCAGAGCCGCTACACACCGACTATTACCGCATTAGGCTGCAACCAGGAAGCCGGCCGAGTGAATGCGTTGCGCAGATTCTTCAGCAAGGCTGGGGGGTATGCGAACTAACACCAGAAACACTCAGTCTGGAACAGCTTTTTCTGCAAGCAACCACGGGCAAAGTATGATCCTTGATTCTACAGTTAACCGCTCTTTTACTTGAAGCAAGATACTAATTATGAAGAAAATAGCTTCGAGTTACATGATCACCAAATGGGTAAATCACACGACAAGGATTCTAAGATGATCTGGCACCTCGCCTGGATGGAGTGGCGACGCTTAATGCGCACCCCACTCGCCTGGACCACCCTAGCGCTCTGTTTTGGCCTACTGAGTTGGCAGTTTCTCGGCACCCTGGAAACCTTCACCGGCATGCAACCTGCCGACCGCCACATGGGACTGAGCCACCACCTTGGATTACAACTCTACGGTCTGGCAGCGGCCCTGATTTTAATCATCACTCCGATACTGACCAGCCGTTCATTCAGCGACGCCTTTCGCAACGGTAGTTACGCACTACTGAGTAGCGCCCCACTCTCCAATCTAAGCATCCTGCTTGGTAAATTTTTAAGTATCNNAATACCTATTGGCACTGATCCCTCTGATTCTGAGCCTAAGTCTCATTACCGGCACTCAGCTCGACCTGGGTCTGCTGATGGCGGCTACCCTGGGACTGTTTTTCCTGGCAAGCAGCTTTGCTGGCATTGGACTCTATTTCTCCACGATGAATGAAAACCCAGGCATTGCTGCCGCTGCCAGTTATGGTTTGCTATTACTCATTTCAATGCTCGACCAACATACAAAAAGTAGCAGCTTCATCCACTGGCTGGCCTGGCCCACTCACTACCTCGATTTGCAACTTGGCTTGGTCAGCCTCTACGACCTGACCTATTTCTTGGCACTGACACTCTTTTTTCTTGGTCTGGCACTTCATCAACTCAACAAACGGCGGAGCGGATTCTAGGATAATGGATTTAATCAAGAGGCGCCTCAATGACCTGCTGTACTATCTGCTGATGCTAACCATATTGGTATTGCTGGCCTGGTTAAGCCACCGATTTAACCAACAATGGGACTGGACGCGCCAAGGCAGCAATAGTCTCAATCCAATCAGTGTTAAAATCATCCAACGCACACCAGGACCACTTACTGTCACAGCTTATGTATCAGACACCGCCATCCTGCGTGATCGGATACGCCGCTTTGTCGCACGCTACCAACATCTCAAACCGGATATCAAATTAATCTTCATCGACCCTTTGCGTCACCCAGATCAAACCCGACGTCAAGGGATCAGCCTCTCTGGCGAAATCCTGCTTAACTACAAGCAACGTGAAGAGCGTATTCAACGCCTCGACGAAGAGCAGTTTAGCAACGCCATCATGCGCCTTGGCCAGACGAGCTCCCACTGGATCGCAGGACTCACCGGACATGGTGAACGGAGCCTATTGGGCAAGGCCAACGATGACCTAGGAGACTTTGGAGCAGCACTCAAACAACAGGGTTATCAGATCATCGACATTGACCTGGCCACTACCCCAACGCTACCCGACAACACAGACCTGCTGATCATCGCATCACCACAACGCCAGCTCCTCTCTGGCGAGATTGACCGACTGCTTGCCTACCTAGCAGGTGGTGGCAACCTACTCCTGCTCAGCGAACCAGACAGTCAGGTCGCCTCTTCGCTAATCCGAAAATTGACCGCTATCGAGCAACTTCCAGGCACGATTGTGGATGCCAATGTGCATGAGTTAGGTATCGATAATCCTGCTATCACAATGGTAGCCAAATACCTAGACCACGATGCCACCAAAGGATTCACACTGCTCACCCTCTTCCCTCAGGCCGCCGCCTTGCAAATCTCGAATAAAAAAGAATGGAGCGCCACGCCACTGCTACAAACACTAGAAAAAAGTTGGAATGAGACCGGCTCCCTGACGGGTGAAATAGAGCAAGACCCACTCTCAGGCGAAGAGCCTGGCCCATTAACCATTGGCGTAGCCCTGACGCGACACCAACAAGGACAAGAACAACGCATCCTGGTCATCGGCGACGGAGATTTCCTTTCCAACAGCTTCCTCAATAATGCCGGCAATCTAGACCTGGGACTCACCCTCAGTCGATGGCTGGTGGGTGACAACCAGCTGATCGGCATACCCACAAGCCAGGCTGATGACCAGGAACTGCACCTCTCAAAAATGGCCATCGGGATTATCGGACTAGGCTCTCTCTTCATTTTGCCACTACTGCTGATCTTGAGCGGCGGTCTGATAGCTTGGCGT
Organism: Candidatus Thiodiazotropha sp.; assembly: GCA_037382065.1. GTDB lineage: Bacteria > Pseudomonadota > Gammaproteobacteria > Chromatiales > Chromatiaceae > Thiodiazotropha. The sequence continues at coordinate 4,289 of JARRQF010000337.1, forward strand.
CGTAATCGTGCTTAAGACCAACCTAATCCTGCTGGCTATTGCGGTGCTACTGGGTCTGCTGGCTTGGAGGTATCAACCTTCGCAACTCCGATTCACGAGCAGTGGCTAATCGACGACCAACCCGCCAATACCGCACGTATCAAACAACTCCTGACGATCACTCAAACCCCCAGCCTGCATCGCTTCACAGCCCCCCAGGACCTACGTCCCTTTGGCCTGAGCCCCGCCCCTTTGGTATTGCGCCTCAATCAAGAGCCATTTATTTTTGGTGGCAATGATCCAATTAACGGCTGGCGCTATGTGCTCTATCAGGGTGTCATCCACCTTATTGGAGATGGCTTTCACCATCATCTCAATGCCCCAGCTAAAGCCTGGCGGGAGAATCCGGATGCCTGAGCTACCAGAGGTTGAAACAACCTGCCGTGGTATTGCGCCACATATCGTCGGACACAAAGTCACCCAAGTCACCATCCGCCAACCACGCCTGCGCTGGCCAATCCCAAGCGACCTGCCAAAACTGCTTAAAGGCCGCAAACTGCTAACAGTAGAGAGACGCGGCAAATACCTACTACTGAACTTCCACCACGGCACCCTGATCATTCACCTGGGGATGTCAGGCAGCCTGCGTATCGTCGAGCAGAAAAATGTGCCACAAAAGCACGACCATTTTGACTTGCAGGTCAGCGGTGGCAAGCAACTCAGACTCCGCGACCCTCGCCGCTTCGGCGCTATTCTCTGGACAGAAGACCCTCCCACTGAACATCCACTCATCAAATCCCTTGGTCCTGAACCCCTGGGTGACGATTTCAATGGCCACTATCTACACAGTCGAGGCACAGGACGTCGCCTAGCCATCAAACAGTTAATCATGGATAGCAAAGTTGTGGTTGGTGTAGGGAATATCTATGCCAACGAATCCCTATTCCGTGCTGGTATACAACCAAGCCGCCAAAGCAGCCGCATCTCTCTATCACGCTATATACAACTCGCCACCGCGATACGCGAAATACTCGCCGCAGCCATCACACAGGGTGGCACCACTCTGCGTGACTTTCAGAGGGAGGATGGTAGGCCCGGCTACTTCGCCCAGGAATTGCAGATTTATGGAAAGAGCGGCTTGCCCTGCCCCTCCTGCGGCACCCCCATCCGCAGCAAAACTATTGGCCAACGCACCACATTTTTCTGCTCAAACTGCCAACGATAACCCTTCAGAACCGAGCAAACATTGATTTACTTGATTACCCCCAAACTTCAGCAAGCTTGAGTTACCTTGTTCCCAGATTCTGCATGGGACTGCCAACATCGTATCTCCTTGTTTTACATCTGGTTCAGTAACTGATAACCAGTAGCCCAAAAGCTGAACCCCAGACGTAATCAGGTTGATTTATTCAGAGTACTCCTCTAGCATGTTTGGGTTTGCTCTAATCAATGTGCCCAATGGATATAACAACGATTCACCAACTGATCGTCGACGACATGGAGAGCGTTGACAAACTGATCATCCGCCAACTGCAATCTGATGTCGTGCTAATCAACCAAATTGGTGCCTACATTGTTCACAGTGGCGGCAAACGCCTACGCCCGATACTTGTACTGCTGGCTGCCCGTGCCTATGGCTACACGGGAGAACGACATATCAACTTAGCCGCAGTCATTGAATTCATCCATACCGCCACCCTACTCCATGACGATGTCGTGGATGGCTCTGAGCTGAGACGTAACCGAGAAACCGCCAATGCGGTTTGGGGAAACGAAGCCAGCGTACTGGTTGGTGACTTCCTCTACTCCCGCGCTTTTGAAATGATGGTGGAAGTTGGCATGATGCCAGTCATGGACATCCTCTCCCATGCAACCAACCGTATCGCCGAGGGAGAGGTACTACAACTACTGAACGTGCATAACCCTGATGCCACAGAATCCGAATACATGGAAGTAATCAAACGCAAAACAGCCACCCTATTTGAAGCAGGAGCACGACTTGGCGGCGTCATTGCCGACGTCTCCCAGGAGCAGCAACAGGCACTGGCCGACTACGGCCTCCACCTCGGCATCGCCTTCCAACTGGTTGACGACGCCCTGGATTACAGCCCAAATAACCATGAGATTGGAAAAAACATTGGTGATGACCTAGCAGAGGGCAAACCAACCCTACCGTTAATCCAAGCAATGAAACAGGTTGATAAAAATCAGCGGCAACGCCTAGCCAAGATCATTGAGAACGGCGGCCTGGAAGAGATTGACTTCGTCATGCAGATGATCCAAACCAGTGACGCGATTAGCTACACCCAACAACTTGCCCAGCAGGAGGCGCAACAAGCCAAACAAGCACTGGAATCACTTCCAAACACCCCCTACCGGGAAGCTCTGGCAAGTCTGGCAGATTTCTCAGTCGCCAGAACCCATTGATCCGGCAGATCAATTCCGCTACCATTCGCTGCTCGCTGTATCGGCCTCAGACCGACACAGCTTCGGGGTGTAGCTCAGCCTGGTAGAGCACTGTCTTCGGGAGGCAGGGGCCGGAGGTTCGAATCCTCTCACCCCGACCAATCAGGTCAATAACAGACAAAAAACCCCTCACGTTTAGCCTAATCACGGCTAATATTCAACCTAAAAAGATCAGTTGGACAACGTGAAGAGTGCACTTATGGTGGTACAGGGCAAGAGTCGCTCCTGCACATCCATGTGCCGCCACAAGCGTGCCATTCGCGCTGTAGCGTGATTCACCCAATAGGTGACCATAACCATCGAAGCTATTTTCTTCAAAATCAGAAACCTGCTATTAGAATGGAGCGGTCAACTGATTTTTTTAGGTTCAACCACGCGAAAAACTCGAGATGCTACTCCTGCTTTTTCCTCAATGTACATTATTTCGTATTTTTGAATACACTATAAAATTTGTGATTGCGTAGGATGCGGTGAGCGGTGCGAACCGCATCAATAGTGCGGTGGCTCACGAACATCCATGATGCGGTTCGTACCTCACCACATCCTACATTTCATTCCGTAATGGTGGGACAGAACCCCACCCTATGACTTTTGCGACACCCTCCCTTGCGGGAGAGGGCCAGGGTGAGGGGGATATAAAATAGCGTAAGCGCAGCTTACATCACTATCATGAAATGTGTCATGCGAATGACATAACCCGGATTATCCGTAATTGACGAAAGAAGGAAGTGTAGTAAATGATCAGGGAAAGGCAAAACTCAAGCCTGCTATGATCAGCCGTTGAACTTTACGTCTCAAAAGGATTCAATAACGGCACACCAGTCTTAGCAAAATCCTTATGATTGCGTGTTACCACGGTCAAATCGTAGATCAGAGCCGTTGCTGCAATCTGCTTATCCAAAGCATTTTCCTGATGTGGCACCCGAAGCTGCCCCCAGAGCTGCGCAATATCTTGATTGATATCTAAAATAGAGTCCTTATACTCAACCAGCAACTCCTCCAACCATTTTTCCAGCTTATTTGCCTGACGAATATCACCACGGTGTCGAATCAGTTCAACCCCGCAGCGTAATTCACCAACTGTAACAACCGATATGAATATTTGCGCCTCATCTTCTATAACCTGTTTGAAGAATGCTTGTACACCTTTATTTGCCTTGGACCCCTTCCGTGCCTCACTGATAACATTAGTATCAACTAAATACATTATCGCTTCCTGCCTAATCCTCTATACGTTCGAAATCCTCATCCTCACCTACATTGGGCATAGTAGAGAGTGCTTCTGCAAAACTCTTCCCCCTGGGTCGTAGTAGTAGTTCTTCCAGCAAGGCGCGATGTTCGGCCTCTGCACTCCGACTATGTTGTGCAGCACGCTGCTTGAGTGCATCTACGATACGTTGATCTAAATTTCTGACGACGAGATTTGCCATTGATTTACCCACCTTGTCTTGATCATATGATTGCAATGATAGCATAATTAGATAATATTGCTATCATTGATAGCAAATTTCAGGCTTCACCACTACTGATCCTCACCTAGACAAGTAGGCACAAGTTACGCCTTCACGCTCATGCCCTAATTCCCGGCTGATGGTGAGCCTGGCTGCGCAATCCAACTCGCGCTGCTCTGAAGTCAAATCCTTCTACGACTTTTGCGAATATTTGCGGCATGCTTTTACAACACCCTCCGCAAGGGGGGAAGGCCAGGGTGAGGGGGATATAAAATAGCGTAAGCGCAGCTTACATCACTATCATGAAATGTGTCATGCGAGTGCCTGCCGCTTTCTGAGATTGAGTGGGTATCTCGAGGAGTCCCATAAGATCAACGTAGTTCCGTTTTCAATTTTCAGGTAATACTTTGGCGCTAGACTCGCTTACATTAACTATAATGTAGTAAACACCTTCTTCTGCCAAGACTATCGAATGTTGGGCGGACAATCTATTCAAGGCAGAAACGTTGGAAGAGGTTTTTGAAGTGGCTGGCTGATAATTTTCCCTTCAAACATGACTCGGGATCTTGGCGGATCGCTAATCCTTACCAAGTAGCGGGCTTTCACCGCCAATCTTTTGCCGATTTATCTCGTCGCACTGACTGTCCTTGCATTACCACAACACTGGTTCATGGCATGATCGTGGTTACGCAGAGCGTGGCTGGTTTTGCAAAAAACGGCGTTACTCTAATGAATCCTTGGAACTGATTGGTCGAGACTGTAACGCGGTCAGCAATGATCTGCCCAGCAATCAAGCGTATCTTTTTAGGTTAAAAAATGCCTATATTGATGCTCGTTACTCAGAGCATTATAAAATAAATAATCATCCAGTCATGGCTCGATAGTCATTTCGTAACGGCGCTTACCTACGGGCAGCATTCTCCTGCCTGGGCACTCCTCGAAAGTCAGAAAATACTGAAACTCCTGCTTTCTGTAACTGGATGTCTAGACTAGCTTCTTTCTTGCAATGCAATGTGACATACCAATATTACTAATTTTTATAGATGTCTAACTTTTTTATTTAAACAAGGTACTTATATAAGTGTGCTCTAATTCGCATTAATTTATAAATCGTTTCAATATATTTATTACACCTGTTTTACGTGAATATATTGTGCAGATTAATAGTGAAAGATATATCAACATTTTTTGCTACTGTTTTTAGAAAATCCTGCGCAGATAACAATTGATTTTGGCACTCAAGCCGTTACGAGGTAACAAAGTATGTTACAGCCAAGCAACACTCTCTCATTCCATAATTTCTTACTATATATTCGTTTTCGTTTGTTACATAAGTACTAGCGGAAAATACAGCTTTACTAAAAGCCATATTACACTTCCCTGGCACTTGGTTAACATAAAGCTCCTCAGGTAGTAATGTAGAAATTAATACTCTACACCTTAAGTCTTTGAGTGATATATCACTTCTTTATATCAATTCAATCCTTACTTTTTAACAACAAAGGAAACACATATCATGAATGAAGTATCATAAGAATAAGTTACTTTTGCCAGTAGCAAATCTGTCTTACTATTACTTATTGGAATAGAATACTGGAAATTCAAAACCTTTAGAAGATTCTAAAGGTTAATTAGAATCACACCAAGCCTACCCTATTTAGCTCTAGTTTTAGTAAGATACAATTCAACATAAGACATCACATAACAAGGTAAATTGAAATGATAAATACACATCACACTTATGAACTAACACAAAATCAATTAGCGGAAATATCGGGTGGAATTCTCTGCCTATGTCGACCTATACGTATACCTACACCTATTTTCACCCGACCTCATCCACCTTATAAGGAGATACCTGAAAAACCATTCTTCTAAAAATTCTAAAATTACGCCGTAATACATGCGGTAGGGGGGGTAGCAAATGGGTATCCTTGCCTGCTCCCCCGCACCCTATAAGCTCCGATGTATTTATTTGAAGAAAAATTTTTATTAGCCAGTAGCATTTTGGGATACCCATCATTTGCAGCGAAAACAGATGGGGACACGGATGGGGACACTCACCATTTGGGGTAGTCTAAAGCCATTCAAAATCAGATGCTCGTGCTTTCGCAACAACGACAAAACGATAGTCGGGATAGAAATATGGTGCGTGCATGATTTAAGTTAACAGCTTCCTGTGTATCCGCCGTTTCCAGCTTCGTGGCAAAAGGCTGCCAAACCCTGTCATCACGTTTCCACAAGCCCCCCTACGATCCCGGAAGGTCGGGTTTCCCTATTCCGGTTCTGACCTTGGAGTCTGTCCATCTACTGCCTTCCGATACGCAGAGAGGCTTAAACCTAAAAAAATCAGTTGACCGCTCCATTCTAATAACAGGTATCTGATTTTGAAGAAAATAGCTTCGATGGTGATGGTCACCTACTGGGTGAATCACGCTACAACTTGAAGGGTGCGCTTGTGGCGGCGCATGGCGGCGTTGCAACTCCTTGGAATAGCGGGCTATTCCGCGTCGTTGCTTCTTGCCCTGCACCACCACAAGCGCACCCTTCACGCTGTCCAACTGATCTCTTTAGGTTGAACCATTGGCTCTATGCACCGGAACAGGCTTCCCTTCGGGCGAGACGCTATAATCGTCAATTTGTATGAAGCACCACACTAGAACTCAAATACGGTACCCTGCCACAATGGGCTCAGGATAAAATGGCGCAGGCTGATGCCAAGACTATTGAATGTTGGGCGGGCAATCTGTTCAAGGCAGATACGTTGGAAGAGGTTTTTGAAGTGGCTGGCTGATCATTTTCCCTTCAAAGGGGAGAACGGTTTGATTGAGCGGAAAATGAAGTGAAAGTATTTTCAACTCGTCACATTGCAAGCAAGTATGGAGAAACCTAATTCAAACAGCTCACTCAAGTTTTCGCTATCGATATCTGTGCCTATCCGGTGATGCACAACCATACTCACACCGTAGTCAGATAGAAGAGGTGAAAGTTATAAATATTGCGCTATCACACTTTCTGAATTTGAAATCGAGTGCAGAAGAGTTGACTAGAGAATGTCCTGATTCATATCACGAAACCCTGCGTCTTGTTATACACTTTTAGCATATTTGACAGGACCTTAGAATAACTTTATCGCATGTACCGTTATATGATTAAACTCTTCACGCTCATAAATATAGGCTTTAATAACTTTAAAACCAACATATTCTAACTCAGAGACTAGATTACCAACAGACGTTACGTGACGATAAGGAAAATTGTCTTTAAAAATCTGATGATTTTTTTCATCCTTTGTACATACCGTCAATCACGACATTATATTTTTCTGGTATCTCTAAAGATATATCAGTTAGATCAGCTACTTGAAATTTACCATGAATTCCTGTAGCTACTGATTTTTCACAAGCCCATGAAATAGCTGTAGAAGAAATATCAATACCCGTTACTTCATAGCCATGTTTAGAAAACAACCGGCAATGATGTCCCTCGCCACACCCAAGCTCAAGCAACCTCCCTTTTAACGGCACCTCATTCAGCCCGAAGAAACGGTCGACTAATTCGGCATTAGCTAATCGCGCATTACCACCCCACCCTTCCCATCCTGCTTCTCTAGCTTTAATGTACATGTTCTCATAAACCAAATAGTTTCGTTTCATATCAATCTCTGACTGCTCTCACAGCAGGAGGCCCTTGTTACCAGAGTAATTGCACTACAAAGAACCCATTTTCGCGCATAATAAAAGCAAATACCAACAGGTTCTTCGTATATTTGAGTGAGATATTCCATGGTGTTTTTAAACCGATAGGTCACTCTTTTTGAAGTCGCGATAAAATTCGTGATTGCGTAGGATGCGGTGAGCGGTGCGAACCGCATCAATACGGGAGAGGGCCGGGGTGAGGGGGATCCAATAACCGCTGAACTCGCTAAACTTCTCAGCCAAAACGAAATGCTTCACAATATTTTTGTGGCGATTTGTTTCTATTATGCACGAAAACGAGTCCTTTGTAGTGCAATTGCCCTGAGCCACCCCCCTTACACGATCAAAGCATGACTTCTTTCGGAATTTTCACTATCCTAGATTCTCTGCCTTATCGACAGCTTAGGTCTCCCGTATCTTCTTGTGAGACGTGAATCCCATTGAAATAAAGCCAAGCATATATTTAAGTGATCAAGTGGTATATTTAATTGATGTTTATAACCAATCAAGGAGTGACTTGATAGTGCACATTAAGACTACAGTTATCCTGGTAAAAACATTGAGTATACTGGCGGCATTCTTCATGACATCCGGATTGGTAGAAGCAATTGGCTATGATGACCAGGGTTGCATTAATACCGATGTAGTCTTCAATAGCGGTCGTGGCTGTTGGGTATATCACGACAACGGTGCAAACGCGGATAAACCAGTGCGGGTTTGGTACTACTATCCACCAAACTTCAAATGGGGGAGTAGGAAGGTGGTATTCGTAATGCATGGCACCTATCGGAATGCTCAGGCAACCCTCGATAACTGGCTTACCTATGCTGATGAATATGGAGCCTTGATCGTCGCCCCGGAATTTAGCCGGGAACACTATCCCAAAGAACGCCATTATGGCCGTGGCAATATATACGACAGAAGAAACGTTATACGATCTCCTGACGATTGGACATATTCTACGATTGAAGAAATTTTTGACAGGGTACGTTTGGCAATTCCCGATGCACCTCAGAAATACAGCATTCAAGGACATTCGGCAGGTGGCCAATTTGTACACCGCATGGTGATGTTATCCCGAGATTTCAGAATTGACACCGCAGTGGCAGCTAATGCCGGTTGGTATCTCTTACCTAATGAGGATACTCCCTACTCTTGCGGGATAATGAATATTCCAAGCACGAGTGTCGATCTGGCTTATGCAATTAAGTTGGTGATTACTCTTGGAACAGAAGACAACAATCCGAGTACATCAGAACTGAGTCACAGGATCTGTGCCGAGAAGCAAGGCACAAACCGTTTTGATCGCGGCCATTTCTTCTATGATTTTACCCGTAACAACGCGTTAGAAAGAAACATGCCTTTTCACTGGAAATTAGTCGAAGTTCCTGGCATTGGACACTCCAATGACGGCATGGTTAAAGCTGCCGTGGACGAAATTTTTGGAACATCCAATATTCCGCAAGCATTAGTTCTAAGACCCACTCAAGATGCAACAATAAAGGCGAATTACCCAGCAGTCAATTATGGTAATAACCGTACATTGCATGTCGATGGAAATTCAGAGAAATCCACTTATATCAAGTTTGACCTGAGCGAGATTACTGACGTCAAAACGGCAGTGCTTCGTCTTCAAGTAACAGATCCTTCAAATGGAATACAGTCAATATCTGAAGCTGCAAATAATAATTGGAATGAGTTCAGTCTAACTTATAACAATCAACCCGGCATTGCTGGTCAGATTACAGAAATCAATGACTCAAGCACAGGCAGATTATCGATAGATCTAACTGACTATATTCGTGATCGCCTAGGCCGGGTCATCACGCTGATCTTGAGCTCATCAGATAGGGATGGACTCTATTTCAACTCACGAGAATCAGATACTCCTCCACAATTAGAGCTTTACCAATGACAAGTAGGTCGATTTTTATACAGATCCAGATTCGATGGCTATATGAAGTAAGCAGGATATAGCGCAACTCCGATATAGTGACTAGAATATGGGGTGGCGAACGTTTCATCATCCCTCGCTCAAACTGGCTGGTATCGCCAGTACGCACCATGACGCTAATCGATACATCAGATTATCTCATATCTATTGGTGTGTGGAGTATTTAACCTAAAAAGATCAGTTGGACAGCGTGAAGGGGGCGTTTGTAGTGGTGCAGGGCAAGGGTCGCTCCTGCACATCCATGTGCCCGTGACACTGTTGCATCCATGCGCGGCGCGCAACGACGCTCAATTATATGTAAGAATTACCAAACCGTTTCAATCGATGAGCTGAATTGGAAACACTTTTCACCTTTCTTATTACAAGCACCCTATTGTGCATTGCTCCAGGTCCGGACAATATATTTGTTCTGACTCAATCTGCTCTATATGGAAGTAAAAAGGGGATTTTCGTTACTCTTGGGCTTAGCACTGGATTGGTCGCCCACACCACTATGGTTGCACTTGGCGTTGCTGCGCTGATTAAAGCCTCGCCCTTTGCCTTTACAATGCTTAAGTTTGCAGGCGCCTTTTACCTACTCTATCTTGCCTGGCACACCTTTACTGCATCGTTGAATAATTTGAACAGCCCTATTAAAAACAGACTTTCTGACTTTCAGTTCTATCAACGCGGCATCATTATGAATATAACCAATCCCAAAGTAGGCATATTCTTTCTTGCCTTTTTACCACAATTCACCGACCCTGATGGGGGCGGCCTGATTCAGCAGATATTTCTACTAGGCCTTATGTTCATCCTGATAACCTTAATGGTATTTAGTGCTGTCGCAGTAATGGCCGGTACATTGGGTTCCTGGCTTAACCACTCACCCAAAGCTCAGCTCCATCTCAATCGTGTAGCAGGATTGGTATATATTGCACTTGCTCTGAATCTGCTTTTTGATCACACCCTGCTGCTTGAATGACCGATAAGCTTCCTTCAGGCCTTCTCTTCAATGAGACCACTGATAGTACCAGTTCCCATTTCGATATCCAAGCCAGTCAATAGCTGCTGAACACTTTCGCTTTCTGTTCTCCGAACATCTGAGCAAACTACTTCAACAATATCAATTCTCAGGTACATAAAACCTATAACTTTAGACAGTTCTCGGCCTAGCGTCGATTTTTCTGATTCTGGCAAGCCCGAAAACATGTATAAGGTTGGTTTATTTATAAATAACATAGATTACAGAACATCTATTGAATAGCTATTCATTCAATATTCGTTTAGGATTTTCTCTTACTGTAGCATATTCCGTAAATTTTTATATCACAGTCAGTTACAGTGACACCATTAATTTTATCGCACCAATATTCAACCATTTCATAATTAGAACAGCAGTATTTACAAAACACCTCTTCAACTAGGTAGCAACTAAATAACATCTCTGCCATATTTTCATCATCTAATATCTGCTCTAAGTCGGGATAACCTGCCACTCCGATAACGTCATCACTATCAGGCCATCCCCGTATAAGATCATTAATTTTTGATTCGACCACCCACTCCTTATACACCCCCAAGAAACCTTGAAGCAGATCAATTTTGGCCAAATTTAATTCGAATGTATGGCCATTCATATTATCCCTTGAAGAACTAAGGCTCATTGAAGGATACATAAATATCTTTGGATCAGATTTAATTTTATCGATGTATAAACTATTCATAATTCTCGTTGCAAAGCTAACGCCATGGCGAAAATAATTAAATCATATTAAGTAACTTCTGTCGGCATGATTCATCAAGAGCTTTCCAAGATCATATTTAGCTGTAATCTGCTCTGGATTGAAATCTAGTGTGGTGCTTCATACAAATTGACGATCATAGAAGCCTGCTCAGGCCAGGAGACAAGGCGAAATGCGCAGGGAATGGCTCGCCCTTTTCAACCTAAAAAGATCAGTTGGACAGCGTGAAGAGTGCGCTTGTGGTGGTGCAGGGCAAGGGTCGCTCCTGCACATCCATGTGCCCGCGACAC
>JARRQF010000338.1:0-4218 GCA_037382065.1 Candidatus Thiodiazotropha sp.
CTGGCTATTGGTGTGGGCATGGGCGGTAATGGCACCCACCTGGGATCCACGGCAAACGTCTTCATTGTCACTATCTCTGAACGTTTGGCCAAGGATACTGGTGACGCCAGCTTAAGAATTACCCCGGGATTGTGGTTCCGCAAGGGTACACCGGCGATGCTATTGACCCTGTTCACCTCGTCCATCATTATGTGGCTGTTTTTTGATTTCTTCAGTACACCAATCCATTCAACCTAAAAAGGATTTTTCACAAACAGCGGCACGGTTACGTACCGCTGTAATCTCGGCAATGATTGACAACGCGATCTCTGCGGGTCGTTTACTGCCAATAGGAAATCCGGCAGGCGCATGTATTCGCGTAATCTGATCCGCATCGTGGCCTAATGTGGCGAGGCGCTGGCGGCGCTTCTCCGCTGTGCGAGTGGAACCCAATGCACCGATATAGAAGGCGGCTGAATGGAGTGCGGCACTCAAGCCCAGGTCATCCTGACGAGGGTCATGGGTTAAGGTGACAATGGCCGTGCGCGGCGCGTCACTCAGTGTGGAAACCTCATCGTCAGGCATCTTCTGCGAGTAACGAACCCCCCGCAGCGGATTGGGATCGGCGAACTCACCCCGAGGATCACAGATAGCAACTTGGTAGCTGAGTGGTTGTGCCATCCTAACCATATGGCGTGCTATCTGGCCGTCGCCAATCAATAAGAGTTGCCAGGTAGGTCCAAACACCTTGATCACATCGCCGTCACTGACAAGGAATTCGACACCTGATTTGAAGGGGTGGAGAGTGACTTCCCCCGTTGTCAAACAGACCCGGCGTTGTATCAGCTGATTCTGGCCTAGTTGGGTTAAGAGTCTATCCAGCTGTTGGGATGACTGAAGAAGCTCAACCAATAACTCAAGCCGACCGCCACAAGGCAACCCCAAACGTCCAGCCTCAACCGTATCAATACCAAAATCAACCTGTGATGGCGTTACATCGCCAAGCTCTCCGGCGCGATGGCGGGCTATCAGCGTCTCCTCGACGCAGCCACCGGATACCGACCCCACCGTTCGTCCATCCTCATGAATAACCAACATCGAACCGGGAGGGCGTGGAGAGGAGCCCCAGGTATGCAATACCGTAACCAACACCACCCGTGCACCTTCAGAGAGCCAGCTAAGCGCCGCTTGCAGCACCTCGATATCATCAGAATTGCTATCTGCCCAATCTGAATGAAGCATAACCTAGGCTTGACCTTGAATCCGCAACGGCAGTTGACGCAAACGCTGACCAGTCGCGGCAAACACCGCATTGGCAACGGCCGGAGCGATCACCGGCGTAGCCGGTTCACCGACCCCGGTAGGTGGTTCAGCCGAGGCAATGATATGTACTTCCACTTCTGGCATCTGATTCATGCGTAACACCTGATAGTCATTAAAATTGGACTGTTCGACACGACCATCCTTAAAGGTCAGCTCACTAAATAATGTAGCCGACAAGCCGAATCCCATCCCACCCTGCATCTGCGCCTCAATCACATCGGGATTAATTGCGACACCGCAATCGACAGCAATCACCACACGATCAACGCTAATGACACCATGATGCACACTCACTTCTGCGACTTCTGCGACATAGGAGTTGAATGACTTGTGTACTGCAATCCCACGTCCCTGCCCAGCCCCCAAGGGTTTACCCCAACCAGCCTTATCGGCAGCCAGATTCAATACCGCCAGATGACGCGGATGTTTAGCCAATAGCTTACGGCGATACACCAATGCATCCTGCTCCGCCTCAGCCGCCAGTTCGTCAATAAAGCTTTCGACGGCGAATGCTGTGTGCGTGGAACCTACCGAACGCCACCAGAGTACCGGTACTAGCAAGTCAGGTGAGTGCAGATCGACCTGGATATTCTTAATCGCATAAGGCAGATTGGCGGCACCCTCAACCGAGGTCATATCCACCCCGTTCCTTACCATAACCGATGCTAAGGCTGTCCTTTTGAGAATTGACTGGCCAACAATACGCTGTTCCCAGGCAATCGGATCACCTGCCTCATCTTGTGCCGCACGAAGACGATGCAGATACATAGGTCGGTAGTAGCCGCCATGGGTATCATCTTCCCGAGTCCAAATCAATTTCAATGGAGTACCCGGCTTTAATGCCTTAGTAATATTCACAGCCTCAAGTAGATAGTCAGCCGCCGGATTGGCGCGACGACCAAAGGAGCCTCCCGCATAGAGCATATGAATACGCACCTGATCCGGATTAATACCGAGCAGTTTAGCCACTTGGTGTTGATCACTCGTCTGCATCTGCTCACCATTCCAGATTTCGCAACCGTCGGTGTAGATTCTCACCACACAGTTCATCGGCTCCATCGGTGCATGAGCAAGAAAGGGCACACTATATTCCGCCTCTATCAGCCTTTCCGCCGAAGCGAACACCGATTCAACGTCTCCTTTATTGAGCGCACTCAGTCCCTTCTTTTCAGCGAGTTTGCGATAATGCGCCAAAATTTTTGGCGAACTCTCAGAAAAGGCTCCAGACTCAGACCAGACCACTGAGAGCGCATCACGCCCCTGCTTCGCGCTCCAGAAATCCTCCGCCACAACGGCAACACCAGAAGGTATCTCCACGACCTGCTTCACCCCTTTTATTGCCAAGGCCCTGGCAGAATTAACAGCAATCGCTACAGCGTTAAAGCGCGGTGGATGCAGAACCAGTGCTGTCAACATTCCAGGCAGGCGCACATCCTGGGTGAACAGAGCCGAGCCATTAATCTTTTCCTGAGTGTCTTTGCGTGGGATACGCTTACCGATCAACTTAAATTCATCAGGTTTTTTCAGCATCACTGATTCAGGAAGAGACTGTTGCGCTGCCAGTTCGGCCAACTCACCAAAACCAGCCTGCCGATTGCTGTCGGCATGTTGCACCACTCCCGATTCCACCGTAATCTGCTCTGGCGCTACCTTCCAGTGCTGCGCCGCCGCAGAGACCAGCATCTGCCTTGCCACTGCGCCAGCACGTCGCATCTGCTCCCAGGAATTTGCCATCGCGCTGCTGCCCCCAGTACCCTGAGCATCCCCCCAAAAAAGATTTTTATAACGGGTAACATCTGCGGGTGCTCCCTCAACAGATACCTTTTCCCAATCAGCATCCAACTCCTCTGCCACCAAGGTTGCCAACCCTGTATAGGCTCCCTGCCCCATCTCAAGATGCTTAGAGATCACCGTAACACGATCATCACGCCCAATTCGCAAGAAAGCATTGGGAACAAAGTCATCAGCATCGGTAGCTGTCATTCCAGCGATACCAGACTCAGCCTCATGTTGCACAGAATGAACCAGTGGCATGATGCCTAACGTCAGACCAGCTGCGGAGGCGATACCTCCAGCAAGAAAGCGGCGGCGACTCAGATTAATGATATCCCGTGTATTCATGACTTGCCTCCCGAGAGTTTATTGGCAGCAACTTTAATCGCGGCACGGATTCTCACATACGTCGCGCAACGACAGAGATTGCCCTGCATCGCCGCATTGATTTCCGCATCGGTCGGCTTCAAGTTATGGCTTAATAGCGCAGTTGCCGACATCACCTGACCCGACTGGCAAAAACCGCACTGAACCACTTCGAGCTCTTTCCATGCCGCCTGTACCGCCTTCCCAACCGGCGAATTCAACCCCTCAATGGTCGTGATCTCTTTACCCACAGCAGCTGAAACTGGCGTCACACAAGCACGCGCAGGAACACCATTAAGATAGACGGTGCAACTGCCACACTCAGCAATCCCACAACTGTATTTTGTTCCCGTCAGTCCCACATGCTCCCGGATCACCCACAACAACGGCATCTCTGGGTCCAGGTCAAGTTCATGACGTAATCCATTGATCGTTAGATTCAGCACATTGCTCTCCTCAATTATTAAAATTTCCGATAACAACTTAGGCCAATCAATATATGACAGAGTGAGTCCTTCTGGAAGCAGTACGGTTTTATTATTTGCTTTTGAATGCAAGCATTTTACCATGTGCAAGGCCTGCTCGCTTTGTCATTCAAACTGTTATGCGTAAGATTTTGCTGAATTTGAACTCCGATGAATATCTCACTCAAATATTGGCACATAATCGAAAATCATGATGCGGTTTGTACCTAACCACATCCTACGACTTTTGCGAATATTTGCGGCATGCTTTTACAACACCATCCGGGGGGGAACGTTATTTTTTAGTTTATCC
>JARRQF010000339.1:0-7297 GCA_037382065.1 Candidatus Thiodiazotropha sp.
TCATCGGTGACAACGCCTTCATCGGCTCCGATACCCAGCTGGTCGCACCAGTCAACGTGGGTGCCGGAGCGACCATTGGCGCGGGCTCAACCATCACCCGGGATGCCCCGGCGGATCAGCTGACTTTGAGTCGTTCAAAGCAGGTCAGTCTCGAAGGCTGGGTCAGGCCGGTCAAGAAACCAAAGGTATAAGCAGGGAGATATCAGAATGTGTGGGATTGTCGGTGGCATCGCTCAAAGAAATGTAGTGCCGGTCCTGATGGAGGGTCTGAAGCGGCTCGAATACCGTGGCTACGACTCCGCAGGTGTGGCGATTCTCGATGACCGCCAACACCTGCAGCGGATACGCTCCGTTGGCAAGGTGGCCGCACTCAAGGAACTGATCGATCAATCCAGTCTCTCAGGCTGCCTGGGTATCGCGCACACCCGCTGGGCCACTCACGGTATGCCCTCCGAACGCAACGCCCATCCGCACATGAGCGGAGAACGTGTCGCTATCGTACATAACGGGATCATCGAAAACTATGCCGAATTGCGCGAGGAGCTGACTGAGAAAGGCTTTGTTTTCACCTCGGAAACCGATACCGAAGTGATTGCTCACTTACTTGCAGATATACTGAAATCAGAGTCTGACTTCATCAAGGCCGTGCGCAGAGCCGCAGAGAAATTGATTGGTGCCTACGCCCTGGCGGTGGTGAGTCCTGACGATCCTGACCAACTGATCGTGATTCGGGCCGGCAGTCCTCTGGTCATCGGCCTGGGAGAAGGTGAGAACTTCATCGCCTCCGATGTATTTGCCCTGCTGCCGGTCACCCAGCGATTCATCTTCCTCGAAGAGGGGGATCTGGCGCATATCTCCACGGGCAGTGTCAGGATTTACGACGCCGAAGGCGAGGCGGTGGAACGTGAAGTACGCACTTCCCAAGTTTCCGCGGTCAAGGCTGAAAAGGGCCCCTACCGTCATTACATGCTCAAGGAGATCTTCGAACAACCGGCAGTTATTGCCGAAACCCTCGAGGGGCGGATTCACAAAGGGCGTTTGCTGGACGCCTCCTTCGGACACGAGGCCAAAGAGCTTCTCGACAAGACCCGCAATGTACACATCGTCGCTTGCGGAACCAGCTATCACGCCGGCCTGGTGGCCCGCTATTGGCTCGAAGAGATCGGCATTCACTGCAGCGTGGAAGTGGCCAGCGAGTTCCGCTACCGTAAGGTGGTCGTGCCCGAAGACACCCTGTTCGTCACCATCACCCAATCCGGCGAAACCGCGGACACCCTCGCCGCCTTAAGGGGCTCAAAAAGCAAAGGTTACCTGGGCAGCCTGGTGATCTGCAACGTCCCTGAAAGCTCCCTGGTGCGGGAATCCGATGCGGCATTGATGACCCGGGCCGGCCCCGAGATCGGTGTGGCCTCCACCAAGGCCTTCACAACCCAGTTGGTCGCCTTGCGCTTACTGACCTTGGCCCTGGCGAAACGCCGTGGCATGAGCGTAGAGCGAGAGCGGGAACTGGTTGATGAGCTGCACGCCCTGCCCCGTCAGGTCGAGGTGATTCTCAAACTCAATGATGACATCGAAGCGTTGGCCGACGCTTTTGCCGATCGTCATCATGCCCTGTTTCTGGGGCGGGGATGCTTCTATCCGGTGGCTATGGAAGGTGCACTGAAGCTCAAGGAGATCTCCTACATCCACGCCGAAGCCTATCCTGCGGGTGAACTCAAGCATGGCCCCTTGGCCTTGGTCGATGCGGATATGCCGGTGATCTGCGCCCTGCCCGACGACCCGCTGCTGGAAAAGGTCATCTCCAACCTGCAGGAGGTCCGCGCACGGGGTGGTGAGCTGTTCCTATTCAGCGATCAGAAGGTTAAGATCGGCCTCGATCACTTCCACAATCTGACCCTCTCCGACATCTATCCCTCGACCGCACCGATAGTCTATAGTGTTCCTCTACAACTACTGGCCTACCACGTGGCCGTGCTTAAGGGGACCGATGTGGATCAGCCCCGTAATCTAGCCAAGTCTGTGACTGTGGAATGAACAGATACCGGGTTGTGTTGAGCGGGAATACAGTCTGTCACAGATACACATTTTACGGATTAAAGTCCGTCACAGCAGTGCACAAGTAACAGATTGTAAGAACCTGCTCGCTTGATGCCGTGTGCCGTACTATCAGAATGGGCGCTTTAGAGGCAAGGTATCGCTCATCAATTCTACTAGTAGGTCCGCGACGCGAGCGAAGCTGACATTGGGATTAATCTTGGTGATTCCCTAAAGCGGACTTTAACGCTCAATTCACCGGTGCGCTTTTCAGCGTCCGGTGTAATTTCATTTTATGCGATAAGGTTTTCAATCTTTCCTAAGACCTTTTTCAAAGCCACTTTCAAATAACTCTTTAGTAGACAGCTTCATATTATCTTTTTGTTCTGTACACACGCTGATGATTTTATGCATATACTTCAGACATTTTTCTTTCCCTACTTGGTATTCAGAGCATGCATTAGAAACCCAGGTTACAGCTTTATCTGTATTCCTGATATTCGGAACCGAGCTGCAAAAACTGTCTCTCGTAGCCGTTTCAAAACAACCAACAATATAGCCATTAGCAGACAATTCACATTCCGTATCAGAACACGATGAGTACTTCATTTGTAACCCAAGTATGCAGTTACCTTGATTAACCATCTTTCCGTACGCTTTACCAAGAGCCAGACCTTCTGATGTGGCTTTTAACACGGAATCATATTTCTGTTTTCCGAAATAGACGCCGCCTCCGATGAGTATGAGTAAAATACATACTATAACAGTCCATTGATTCTTCACTGTGATCATATCTCCTTGGAACTTTCGCATAACAGCTTTATTAACAAGACCTCGCGTCTCGTTATACATTGTTATGCATGTTTATCTATAAAATCTATTGTGTGGTTGTATTTTAGATGAACACCTTCTGGTGTCCGCTCTTTCATTTTTGTCAATATCTTATGAAAGTGATTTTTTCTATTAATCGAACCATTGCTAAATGCATAAGCATACAAATTGTCGGCTTTAGCCTTTCGTAGTATCTTTCTATCGGAGACTTTACGATAAAATAGCCACTGCTCAAGAGGCAAGACATGTTTTAATTTCTGCACTACGCTTGGAGATAGGCAAAAGCCTATCCAATCAAATGCCTAGCCATAGGTATGGTCGGTACCGCCTTTGCCCTCAAGCAGGCTTGTCTAAATCTTGGGTATCGACGAAGTCCCGGGATGTCGGCCTGTCAGCAGTTACTGACATAGTCTAGTCACTAAAGCTCAGACCCTTTAGGAGTTCACTGAGCTACACCAAATATATGCATAAATGATTCTCCTTTACTTTGTATGTCCTGTTATTCTTTCTCTCTTGCTATTCTCTCTAGCCCCAACTGCTATCTGGTTTAAAAAGAAATCCTCCAAGCCCTTCTCCTTCCTCGTAACACATCGAGTCTATCGCTTGGTCGGTCGGTTTACGCTGGGAGAATGCCACCAGTTCGGCACAAACTTCAGTGAATATGGACTTAGCTTGGGGCTTAATAGTGATTTTTCTAGTTATGAAATTTCTTTTTAAATTAGAGCCAAGAACTGTAGCGACTTCTTGAAATATTGTATTTGCGTTAAGCCCAATTTTTGTTGCGGCATGATGAAAGAGACTAAATGTGACTAATACGTCTCTAATATCTTTTGATTTAGAAATTGATAGTGCAATGAGACCAGATTTCAATACTTCGTTGCTTTTGGATCTTACTGTATATGATGCCATTCGGTTACCGAATATTCCTAAGGTCACCATTGCTGGCTCAGCATTAATAATAAGCTCGCCTAATTCTTTCAATGCTGAGGTATTTGAGGTTAGTTCTTTACTGAAATACCTGAGAATCTCGTGATCTAAGGTACTTGGGATATCTTGTTTCCAATAGTCTCCGGGGTCTATACCATAGAGTTTTTCGATAAAGGCCATGTGTCGATCTTCGAACTCATTGCTCATGATATTCTCCACTTGTATGTTTAACAGCTATATTAACGAGACCCCTTGTCTCGTTTTACATTTTTTATATCAGTTTTTTCGATACTCATACTTATTAAGAATAAAATTCACTTCATCACCATTGGCATTAAAGACAATAGCATTGTAATGTAACCAAGGCTCATCCACATTCCACAGTCTAAAAAACTCTCGATAACTTTGGGTTATAGTTCACTTTCCTTTACAATATTGGTGAACTATAACTGGTATGTCGTTAGATAAATACCCTTTAACAATGCCCCAAATTCTTTTCTTTTGTTTCTCTGAATATTTGTAGTCAGTTGAAATGCTTTTAAATTTGTGATTTTTTGTTGTAGACAACTGCTTTAAAAAATCACGCATTGTACTTGTGCCCGTACCTGGATAAAGCTTCCAGTTAATTACCTTGCTTTGTAATATTTTAGAATTTTTTACTCTTTTTACGTTCGGGTTAAACAACAAGATATTGTAAGCAATATCATACTGGTCGTAATCTGTTATACCCCAATATCGAAATACCATTTCTATCGTTGCTGGGCCACATAAAGCACGACCTTGCTTAACAACAGGAACATCAAGTATAACAACTTCATCGTCCTTGGCGTTAACTAGTACCGGAAAAGTCAATAAAAATATGAGTAAAATATGCTTCAAGGATTCCCCCTTTCTGATATAACGAGGAAGCTCAGCGGCGCACGCCTTTGGCGTGTCCGATAAAGCTTTTTGTTAGCTTTATTTGGTTAATCTTTTCAATGTTTCGAATATAGCCAATTTGATACAGTTCTAATGCCACTTGTTTTAATTCCCTGCTTTCAGACTCAGACCTATCAGATTTAGAAACTAGCGCCTCATACTTTCGCTGCATAGCTTTGATCTCGTGATCTTTATGTCTACAGTCAAAACACCTCGTGCAATGAGCATCAACCCAGAACCCTAGCCTCTCAAACCAATATTGCTGTTCTTTTGCAAAAAGATGAATGGGCGATGGCAAACGTTACAATGTTCCAAAATATCTACATAAAGTGAGCGAGGATAAATAGAATATTTCTGCCTATCTATATTGGCTGGAATTGCCGTATCGGGAAAGTACTCCAGCCTTGAATAGCGCCAATGCGCTCTTTCAATTTGCTCTTTGCTGTAATTATGCCCCGGTGAAATGGGTATATTTCCAAACCGCGGGTGATCGACATACAGTCTATTTTTTTGTTTCCTACGCTTGCTCATTTTGAAAGCTAATGCCTCAAACACCGGCTTTGCCAAGTCCACGTGCTTTGACTTGTTAACCCCACTCAACGAGACTCTCCCCTTGCCGAGTTACTTCAACAAATAAGTCCGAATAGGGCGACACATCAGGATATGCACTACGGGGATCACACCTTACTTTAACTCCAAGCGAATTTACGATACACCTTGCGAATTCAACTTCGGTTTTCCATTTTACTATGCCTTTTAAATAGCCTGACATGTAACCTTCTTGGATTCCGGTGTTAATTAGAACCTTTGCATCACCATATGTATAAAGCACATGTCCTTCATAAATTCCTGAATCGTAAGACAAAGTGCCGATCTCTTTTTTTAGGAATGAAATCACTGGTTCTATTTCGCTTCCTTCAACGTAGATCTCTATATCGTCCGGATCGCTTATATGGGTTAACAGTAATATTAAAGAGACTCCTTGTCTCGTTATACATTTATAGCAAGACCTCTATATAACACTTTAACAGGCATTATACTAACCTGGACACTCACTCTAAGAGTTAGCTATGGATTTCGACCAGGGCGCAGTCAACACAACGCCTTGGACGCTATCTAACTAGCGATTACACAGAAGAAAGTGAGTTGGATCATGGGTGATTATTGAAATTCATCCGGCACCGGGTAAATTCGCCCTTGCTTGCGCTAAAAATCCTGCCATCACCGCGCTCAATCAACCGATGGAACTCCCGGTTTCAGTCCGTACCCCGGATTCCGCTACGTTCCAGTCGGGCTACTGCTTCAGCAGCGCTATGCGGCCCTGATTGGGGACCACGTCGAGCAGCACCTTGCCGTCACCACCGATTGCACAGGCCAGTGACTGCTGGCCCTGCATCGCCGTACAGGATACCCAGTCGTTTGGAACAGTGACAATGAGCGTCAGTGGTTCGTCATAGAGCGGACCGAGGGTCGAGGTCAGATCGAAATAGATCCTGTCTGAACAGGCCTGGTGCAGTCGAAGATTCGAGCGCTGCGCTTCCTGGGTATATTTGTAGAGTTCGATGGCTCCCGCGACCCATACCCTGTCTGTCACCCCGGCAACCCGATCCAGAAAGGTTTCCAGTTCGGCAAACTGCACACCGCCATTACCGCCATCCGTGGTGCCTGTGTTGGTGTAGTCCGTACAGTTGTCTGAAGCGGTACTGAGAATGCCGTGAAAACAGGGCTGGTAGACGACGCCGTTGTCGATCGCCCCATTGACGCCGGCGGGCACCACATCGCCGGTTCCGGTTACGCACTGTCCGGAGCTGTTCAGGCTCAGACTCGGATGGCCGCAGTACATGGCATCAGCCGTCGACCCCTGAGGAACCGAAAAAGCGGGATTGGGCAGCGTCTGATAGGTCGGCCCCAGGTAGGTCTGGCGCTCGATATTGCTGAGATCGCTCAAGATGGCCACCTGGTCCGTGGGCGGCCAGGGCCAAGCCACACTGCTGCTGTTGTTGAAGGCGATGAGTGAGGCGTTCTTTTTCAGGGGCAGGCCATGGCGGATCTCCCAGATTACATTTGACGCCTCCTCGACCTCCGATCGCCACAGTGCGGGACTGGTTTCATAACTGTGGTTCATGGTGTGATTGGCCAGCTCCTGACAAGCGTTGAAACCGTCCCTGCCTGGATTGACGTACCAAGTCCCGGTAAGCCCGCGATCGCCGAAGGCCTTGAGGCCGCACAGGGCGTGCCCCAGGGTACTGTCATCGAAGCGTATAATCATCGCCCCGGCTTTGTCGCCTCGCCAGCGTGCCACCTGGACATCCACAGGGCTCGCCGGCGCGGCGCAGCTGGTCGGTGTCAGTTCGAGCACAGCGGCATCCACATGGGCGGAGATCAGGCCAGGTATGGCTGTACTATCGGCCGTGTATTCATAGGGTCCGGGTTCATAGGCAGGACCCTGCGGGCGGGCCAAGCCGTCCCGGTCGTCCACCACTTCGATGGGGGTACCGTCCAGATCACTCAGACCCGCAACACCCTTGCCGATCAGGGGGGATGAGGCCTGCAGATGGTAGTCGTTGTCACCGTGAATGTCGGTATC
>JARRQF010000340.1:0-4206 GCA_037382065.1 Candidatus Thiodiazotropha sp.
TGCATTTTCAGCATAATCAATCTGAAAACCATCTTGCTCAAGAATAAATCGCAACATTTCACCAACTGCCGGCTCATCATCGACAGCTAGTATTCTTGGAATTGTCATCAGATTCTACGCGAGAAACCCCGTTCTTCAGATCGGGGAGGGATAGCCTCCGCCATCAGGCGGCCTGTCTCGCTGCCTCCTTTTTATTCCATGCTATCGTTGGTTGTGGGAAATAAGCATAGTTGTCACTGCGTTGTAGCGGCATGCCGTACCGATGGCTAATACCCTGGACAACGCTTTATCAGTGGATTCTTCTGTTTATTCAAAACAAAAACGGCCATAGACACTCCTTGTTAAAAGATGCCCTTATGGGCCTTGTAACAAGGGCATTTGCCCCGCTCCCCTCGCGGATGTCTGCAACTGGCTCCTGCTTGCTCAGCGGATAAGACCTTGGTGCTTTACCTTATGATACCAGTCAAAACTTGGTGTAACAAGCGTATTATGCAGCATAAGTCTCATTATTACTATGTATATAACTTGAAATATAATTTAGTGTTAGTTAGAAAATATCGCCGGAAGTGGTTTACGTCAGAGATGCTAACGCTTATCACGAATCTGCCATTAGAATGGAGCGGTCAGCTGATTTTTTAGATTCAAAGGGTGATGAATTTGCCAGTGCCTTTATGAGCCCACTGCGGGGGATGGTACCTATCACTGCCCCATAGAGTTCAGGCTGAGGATTCCAAAACATCACACCAACACCATCCGTCTGAGTATGGGTAACCACCCCCATCATTGACCATTGACGTCCATCACGAAATATTTCAACCTCCACCAGCGCTCCGGTCAGCATGGTCAGACTCTCAGTGCGCAGAAATATTCCCTGAACAGAGCAATTCTCCCCTTTTGCGGGGAGTAGGCGTTGTTTGCGGTAGCGGATGTAGACATCGCCATCTATTGGATATCGTTTACTATAGCGTCTTTCAACAGGCATTTTCTTTTTTTCCATTGGATTTATCGTATTCAAAGTTTAGGAAGCCAATATGACAGTCGCGTGACAAGATGATGAATCCTTTCTGACTTACTAATCAGTTAATTACTGAGCATCTCCCACGCACCGGCTATTTCCTGCTATCCTTGCCGACCTTGAAGCAGGTTAATTTGACGATAGAAATGAAGAAACAGATCGAGCAATTGGTATACTCAGCATTACAGCAACTTGTCACCTCTGGAGTGCTTCCAAAGGATGCTGCTTTACCCCCCAAAATTGAACGCACTAGGGACAGTAAACATGGGGACTTTGCGACCAATGCTGCAATGGTACTGGCCAAGTCGGCACGCAAACCCCCTCGTGAAGTGGCCCAGGCTCTGCTGGATGCCCTGCCCTCCTCGGATATCGTGCTAAGTTGCGCTATCGCTGGTCCGGGATTCATCAACTTCACCCTGTCGCCTACCGCCTATCACAACCTGATTCCAGCAATTCTCCAGCAGGGTCATGACTATGGCCGCAGTAAACTGGGCGCTGAAAAACAGGTACAGGTTGAATATGTTTCCGCTAACCCTACCGGTCCCTTGCATGTAGGACATGGTCGGGGAGCTGCCTATGGCTCGGTGGTCGCTGACCTCTTGGAGGCTATTGGCTACACAGTACATCGGGAATATTACGTCAATGACGCTGGACGGCAGATGGATATCTTGGCCACCTCTGTGTGGCTGCGCTATCTGGAACTCTGTGATGAAAACCTGACCTTCCCAGCCAATGGCTACCAGGGGGACTATGTGTGGGATATTGCAGCCACCCTACATCGCGACCATGGTGAAGCCTACCAACAGGACACAGCAACCCTGTTTGACGGTATTCCCTTGGACGAACCGGCAGGTGGCGACAAGGAGGCACATATCGATGCCCTAATTAATCAGGCCAAAAAACTATTGGGGGACAACCGCTACCGTTTTGTTTTTGAACTGGGACTCAACACCATTCTTGATGACATCCGGGACGACCTGTCTCTGTTCGGTGTGCACTACGATGAGTGGTATTCTGAACGTAGCTTGATGGAGTCTGGTGCGGTCAACAAGGTTATCGAGCGTCTTCGCGCCAGTGAGCATCTGTATGAAAAGCAAGGCGCATTGTGGTTCCGTTCCACTGATTTCGGTGACGAAAAAGATCGGGTTGTGGTACGTGACAATGGACAGACCACCTATTTTGCCTCCGATATTGCCTATCATCTGGACAAACTCGAACGAGGCTTCGAGCGAGTAATCGATGTATGGGGTGCGGATCACCACGGCTATGTGCCTCGCGTTAAAGCTGCCATGAAGGCTCTGGGTGAAGACGCCGACAAGCTCGATGTGCTGCTGGTTCAATTCGCGATTCTTTACCGAGGTGGCGAAAAAGCTCAAATGTCCACCCGTTCCGGCGAGTTTGTCACCCTACGAGAGTTGCGCAAAGAGGTTGGTACGGATGCCGCCCGTTTCTTCTATGTAATGCGCAAAAGTGAACAACACATGGATTTTGACATGGACTTGGCCAAATCCCAATCCAACGACAACCCGGTTTACTACGTACAATACGCCCATGCTCGTATCTGTAGCGTATTATTACAGGCTGCAGAGCAACAGATTGCCATTGAAAATGACCCTAGTGCTGTCGATTATGCCTGCCTGACCGAACCGCAGGAGCAGAGTCTGCTCACCAATCTGGCAAAATACCCAGAAATCATAGAGACGTCAGCACTCAATGAGGAGCCACATCAATTGACCCATTATCTGCGTGAGCTGGCCACCGACTTCCATACTTATTACAACGCCCACAAATTTCTTATCAATGATGTGGCACTACGTAATGCCCGTTTACAGTTAATTCTGGCTACACGACAGGTTTTGCGCAATGGTCTCGGTCTGGTGGGGGTCTCTGCCCCTGAGAAAATGTAAGGGTAACCAGCATGACTGATTATAAGCACCGTGCGGGAGGCAAAAAACAGCGCTCCAATAACAGTTGCAGCTGCAGCATCTATCTTGTTGGCGGTCTGGTAGTGGGAGCCTTTCTGGTGGGATTGGCCTGGTTAAAGGTAGGACCTAACCTTTCACATGGTGGCATTCCAGGCGTCAACTCCAGACACCAGCCTAAACCGACCAGGGAAGAGCCGTCACCTGCACCCCCAAAACCCACCTTTGAGTTCTATACTATTTTGCCTGAGATGGAGGTTGTCGTCCCTGATGAGAAGATCATCCCCCCAGAAAAGCCACAGCGACCCAGCCAACCAGTCAAGGAAAGAACCAAACCCGCTACATCTCAACCTCAGCAAGATAAGGGTAGTTATATTCTCCAGATGGGGTCATTTCGTAAATATCAGGATGCAGACCGCCTGAAAGCCAAGTTGGCCCTGATAGGTATAGAAGCTGAAATACAGAAGGTCAGTATCAACAATCGGGAAACCTACCACCGTGTGCGCAGTGGCCCTTACCACTCACAAGCACAACTAAACAACGCCAGAAAACTGGTTACACAAAATAACATCACCAGTCTGGTGATCAAACTAAAGCGATAGCAAAAATAATCATGAGCAATCTACCCCCCTGTCCACAATGCGGTTCGGAATATAGCTATGAAGACGGCAACATCCTAATCTGTCCTGAATGTGCCCATGAGTGGTCACCAAATGAAGCGTCTGAGCTGCTTGATGAGGCATTGAGTGTGCTCGATGCCAATGGGAACCAACTCAGTGATGGAGACAGCATCACTGTCATCAAGGACCTTAAAGTCAAGGGAAGCTCAGCCGTCGTCAAAGTGGGAACCAAGGTGAAAAACATCCGCCTGGTAGAAGGGGATCACAATATCGATTGCAAAATCGATGGCATTGGCGCAATGAAGCTTAAATCGGAATTCGTCAAAAAGTCCTGAGTGTCGCCACAAGCGTGCCATTCATGCTGTAGCGTGATTCACCCAATAGGTGACAGTATTAAGGACACTCAGCATTTAATAATGAGAAAACTACCCCTCCAGCTTCCATCTGTTTTTATCGGGATGAAATTATGGCAATGATCCAATAAATCTGTTGGTTTATCCTATTAATATCAACAGATTGATTAGTTTGCGTGTGAATTTTCTGGTTAAGGCGCAAGTAGGTCCCTACCAATGTGTTTTGATTGGCATGAATAACCCAGTTTGAGCTTGAAAGATATCAGGCAGTTGATGTCTGATAGATCTGTAACGTA
>JARRQF010000341.1:0-4199 GCA_037382065.1 Candidatus Thiodiazotropha sp.
TGTGGTGAGGTACGAACCGCATCATGATTTTCGATGTTGTGCCAATATTTGAGTGAGATATTCCATGGTATTTTTAAACCGATAGGTCACTCTTTTGAAGTCGCGATTGCGTAGGATGCGGTGAGCGGTGCGAACCGCATCAATAGTGGGGTGGCTCACGAGCATTCATGATGTGGTTCGTACCTCACCACATCCTACATTTTATTCCTTAATGGTGGGACAGAAACCCACCCCATGACTTTTGCGACACCCTCCAAGGGGAGAGGGCCGGGGTGAGGGGGATCCAATAACCGCTAAACTTCTTAATTAAAACGAAATGCTTTGCAACATTTTTGTGGCGATTTGTTTCTATTATGCATGAATTCACTATGAAGGATTCTATCCTTCGTGGCCTTCAAGTTATTCGTGGTGAAATTTTTGGAGTCAATGTAATGGAATAACTCGTAACGTGTGGTATGAGCATATTATGTAGGATGTGGTGAGGTACGAACCGCATCATTGATGTTCGTGAGTCACCGCATCCTACGCAATCACGAATTTTATCGCGTATTCAAAATAGGTGACCATGGCTATCGAAGCTATTTTCTTAAAATTAGGAACCTGCTATTCGATATTTTGTGGCTCTTTAATTTTAGGGAGTACCAAAGTAGCCCAAGATATTCATGTAGTCCTAGTGATATGTTATTCGCAGCGGTTCTGCTGGGGATGATCCTTTCGTAAAAGGGTCTCTTTGATTCGTTTTGATACTCAAAGTTAATAGGCCCAGGGATGGGGGTAACGCCATATTGTTCAAAAGAGTAGAGTGCATGTGGCATGTGTGCGGCATCGGTTACCAGGATGATCTGTTCAATCTTTAGTAAGTACCGGGACAGTCATCGTTTGGGATAATCTAAAGCCATTCAAAATCAGATGGTTATTTCAAATGACAGTGCATTATCAACAACGATTAAATGGTGAGTGTCCTCGTATTAGCGTATTAGTATTACAGGTAGTCCACAGGTTCAAACGTAGGGCGTCCCGATATATATTTCAAGCATGTGGCTTTGACTTCCAGGAGCGATATGGTGAAATTAGGGAGAATTACATAGAAGCTTACCATTTGCTACCTCTCTCAACCCTAAAAGGAAAAAGAGTTACGCTTGATCCATAGGTAGATCTCTGTGTCTTGTGCGCAAATTGCCACCGAATGATACACCGCAGCGGACATGTGAATGATCTTATGGCCTTTCGAGATACCCACTCAAACTATGAATATCTTGCTAGCTGAAGACCAACGCGTTATCCAGGTGATCCACCAGACACTTATGGAGAATTGGGGGTTCGATTGCGACATTGCTTCAAACGGGCATGAGGCGGTGGAATTCGCCATAGCTAAGGAGGGGCAATACGACCTTTGCATTATGGATGTTTCCATGCCCGTTTTAAATGGGATTGAGGCCACACGTGCAATCAGAAGATCACTCAGCTATTTCCCAATCATGGGATACTCGGCTGATATTGAGGTTCGGGAGCGATGCCTGGATGCCGGAATGGACGAATTCACACTCAAACCTTGCCAGCCAGAACAGTTGTTCGGGATAATCCAGGATCTCACCGTAAAGCCGGTGTCCGTAACCATAAATGAACAAGAAATTTCCGTACAAAGGACAATGCCGATGAATGCCGAACAACTGAAAGAACTACGAGAACTGGAAAAGAAGAGCTTGGCTGTCCTGATTGTTGAGAATGGCACGCAACGTTTTGTAGTTCACAAAAACATTCAAAATAAGATGAGCCACGTACTTGTCGGTGAGGGAAAGGAGCTGTTCGAGTTCCTTGATCGCGGTGAGAATCCCGCCAATTGCCATCTGTACCGCTTCAATATGCAGACGAACCGACTCCTCTTGACGCCAGAACAGTACGAGCAACGTCTGAAGGAGGAAGA
Organism: Candidatus Thiodiazotropha sp.; assembly: GCA_037382065.1. Taxonomy (GTDB): domain Bacteria; phylum Pseudomonadota; class Gammaproteobacteria; order Chromatiales; family Chromatiaceae; genus Thiodiazotropha. Next base: position 1,925 of record JARRQF010000341.1, read on the forward strand.
CAGGGATATCGATAATTATACGAATCCTGCAGATCAGCGGGAGGAATCCGATAGTTAGTCGGGTTTTAATCTAGGTCACGAAGTACCGGAAGTACCGGAAGTACCAAGTACCGGGATCAGTCATCGTTTGGGATAGTCTAAAGCCATTCAAAATCAGATAGTTATTTCAAATGCCACTACATTCGCAGCAACGTTTAAATGATGAGTGTCCTCGTATTACTAAATCGACACTGATTAAACTATTCTTCATGGTGGACGCTCCGTTGCTTGTTGGTTGAGTAAAAACACCTCACTTCAAGTTTGGCTCATATGATGCCGGATGACGGGGTGTCCATCTCAGCATCCACTCAAAACCAATAATATAACATTGAACAGTTTCAAGATTATGGTATCACTCTCTTCCCGGTTTGGATGGGTGTCTCAACTAGTCCCTTGTGGTCTGGTCAAAACCAGAAGGTCTCAAAATGCCGAACAGTGAGAAAATTCAGTGTGGAATATGAATGCAGACTGGATCTACTCTGATTCACTGTCGTTTCGGGCGGGATTCTGAAGGTCTGTTGCCGGCTTGATATGCCAGGGTGTTGCGTTTATTCTTCTTGTACTTAAAAATATAGGTCGATAACTACTACCCTTCAGAAACCATAAACAAAAATAATCATAATGCAGTAACAAGGAGAATGTTGTGTATATTCTGTTTGCTGAGGATAATAGAACAGTTCAACTCATCCATAAAGAGATATTCCATTCACTTGGATTTCGTGTTGATATCGCTTCAAATGGCATTGAAGCCGTAAATCTAGTCCGTGACAACACAAAAAAATATGATTTATGCGTTATGGACGTAGAAATGCCAAAAATGAATGGACTTGAGGCAACCAGGATCATTAGAAAAATCTCAAGCTATTTTCCAATCCTCGTTTATTCCAGCGACGATTCATATGAATCTACATACTATAAATCCGGTGCCGACGCATTCGTGCCCAAAGGAATTACTCCCAGCACACTTATCACGAGAATAAAAAAACTCGTAGTCAAAACTTATAAACTGACCAAACAACACAACGATTTCACTTTCAAAGAGGCAATGCCAATGGATAGACAGCACGCACAGGAATTAAAAAGGCTAAAAGAAAAGGGACTTGTTAAAGTATCATTCGGTACAAATGTCAGCGATCTTGTTTTACACAAAAATGCCACAAACAAAATATCCCATGATTTCATCGCAAAAAAACAACATATCAGCATTTTTCTCAACCACGACGAAGACCGTCCAACAAGATGCGAACTCTATAAGGAATTTTGTCATGTGACACAAACCTACCTGGACGAGGAAGAGTATAAAGATGAATCCGTACAAGAACGTGAAGAGATGGAACAGTACACATCAAGAACGCTAACCCCAGATGATATCGATTAAAACTTCAGCATAAGGCTTCATAGAAGTACCGGAGAAGTACCGGGACAGTCATCGCTTGGGATAGTCTAAAGCCATTTAAAATCAGATGGTTATTTAAAATGCCACTACATTAACAGCAGTGTTTGAATGGTAAGTGTCCTCGTATTACTCGTATTACCATTCACGTTGTAGCGTAACCCACCCAGTGGGTGACCATAACCATCGAAGCTATTTTCTTCAAAATCAGAAACCTGTTACTAGAATGGAGCGGTCAAGCTTTAGCGAAAGCACGTAGCGGCATGATCGGCATACCAGGAGGGGATTGGTATCCCATTTCTCAGGACATTTTCGAATACTTTCATCGTCTCTTTCGCATGGGAACCTTTCAGAACGCTCAGTCGGTTCCTTTGGTTGCTTGGCTTGTTTTGTGAGGTTTATATTGACGAGTAATTTTATATACATCACCTGGAGCTTTTTCGACAATGTGAATATCAAATGGTACTGGATTGTCAGCAGCTTTATTTTTTGATGAAATGGATGGTGTTTGGCTTAAATAAATAAGATGTGTTTTATTGTTTGTGATGACGAGGTGATTTGATCCATCAATACCATCAATACTATAACATCCAATATTATTGTCATCTAACCATCAAAGCATTTATAGTCGACTTGTGAATAGCCTTCTATCTGCATTTTTGCTAGTTTTTTACCTTCTTTTAAAGTGTAAACAAACAGGGTAAATAAGACAAAAAATGTCAGTATTACTAGAATCCAACCTAAAAATACTAGATGTTCTGCTGGCTTCAGTAAAGTGACTAATTTAGTTAAAAGGTGTTTTGATTTGTCTGTGCCTATATTTTCATCAGAATCCACATTCTG
>JARRQF010000342.1:0-4196 GCA_037382065.1 Candidatus Thiodiazotropha sp.
CTTCTAGGCAGATCTGTTTTTTGCGAGATATCGTCATAGCCTTCTCCTTGGCTTATGTGTCATCCATGTTTTCCTAACAATAACTCATGATAGTGTTAGCTGCAAATGATGGGTGTCCCGAAATGTGTTATCGCAAGTCTTCATTTTGAGGTTCCCTGTGTGCTAAAGTCCATCCTGTACAAGGATTAAGTATAAGACCGGCAAGGGATTGTTTCAATTGCGGTTGGTTTTCGCTCACCGCGTCTTTGTTTTGCGCATCTCGTCGCCCGGTAATTCCTTGTGTCGTTTCGCTATTTTGCTTGCCGTAGCGTTGCTATTAATAGAGTTCGTGTCACCGAATATATCCAATTTAAAGGCGTTTATATGAAACAAATCCTATTTTTTGACAAGATGCTGACCCCGAAGATTATCACGATCGTATATTGGTTATTGCTTCTGGCCGCCGTCATTGCCGGCGTCGTCTCAATGTTTTCCGGATATCAGGGATTCAGCATCAGCTCTTTCTTCGTGGGCATTGTCTATGCGGTGGGTGGTGTGATTAGCGCTAGGATTTGGTGCGAACTCTTGATTGTCTTGTTCAAGATGAATGAGGCGCTACAGGACCTTCGCAGTAAATAATCCAAAGCGACTGATTTTTCGAAGGCATCTTCGATGAATACCTTGAATTTCGCGGTGAAACGCACCCGGATTTCTTTATTTGTACCCACACAGCAAGGTATCCCGTTCTAGCCTGTGGAGCGGAGTCGTAGGCCTCTGCCGTGAAGCAGGAACCCACCGAGGCGACCGAAGCTTACCGAGCTGTGCGAAAAGCCCCGTCGTTCAGGGCGGGGAGGATGTCAATACTGACATTGTCTGTTCTGTTATGTGAAAATGGGGTACAACGATCCCCCAGCAGATCGATAGTCGATGCCCCGACTAAGTTATGAGAAGGCGGCCAAACGGTCGCCGGAACGAAATACACAGAAAGGAACCGTCTCTTGAAAGCCAGACAGCTCTACATCCAGGACCCTACGAGCAATCGGATACGATTGACCCGGGCCGTGTTGGATAAATATGCCGCTCGTTTCGCACAAGTCGGTTATCAGGCCTCTGAGGTCAGGACAATTGAAGTATTGAAAGAGGCTATCGCCGCCAGCTTCGGCCATGAAATGACGAAGCTGGCGGCGACAGCACGAGGTTGCAATAGAGACCTTGATCAGATCATGCGTGGACTGCCTGGCTGGGGAATGGCGCATCCCGCGTCCTGCGACCGTAGGCAATGACCATGGCTATCGCCTTAGGCAACAGAACCAAACTAACCACTGAGTCAGAGCGCTTGCTGATTGAACTCGGGGGTCAAGACCCAGACCGCAGTCTTGACAGGACCGAATTGGCTTCGACGCTTCGCGAAGCCATTGAAATTCTGGCAGAGCGACGTTCTCCCTTGCTGGAAAAACTCTACCGCCAGATCTCAGAATCGGACCGGACATCAGATCAGGACTAGCAAATTCGCTTGATCCTGAGCATGTCTTTATCCGCGTCATAGCCCTTGGCACGCCGGGCAATCTCAACCATATACTTCAAATCCAGAATCTCCTCTTCGTCCATCCCTGAATGATAGAGGTGATCGAGGAATCGGTTTGGGTCCTCTTCCGTCATCTTCAACAACATATATTTGATCTTTCGCCATGTGCGATCAGTCATGGGTGTTCTCCATGTTTGCTCCGTTATGCAAAAATGGGACACAATGATCCCCCGGCAGGGCGATAGTTAATGCCCCGACGAGGTTAAGAAAAGGCGGCCAAGCGGTCGCCGGAAGGTAATACACAGCAGATTTGGGGACACCCATCAAATAGCCACCATTCAAGCTCTTGATTTTCATTATTAATACAGCAATTCAACGATATAGTGGGGCAGGTTCAAACGTTGGGTGTCCCGATATGTGCCGGAAAAAGCTCAAACAAATAAGGGAATAGGACACCAAAACCGGCGCTTCGCTATTGTCGTGAAGGACAGTCAGAAAGAGACTATGAACGAGTATAAAAGCGTGTAAGGAGTGGCTAAAAACCACCGGCACTATCCATGCTGATGCCTACGATGATAGGAAAAGTGCGGGGACACTATAACTACTTCTGTGCTATCGGCAACAGCAGTTCGTTATCGATATTCCACAGTGATGTGGCCAAATTGCTCTATAAGTGGTTGAATCGAAGAAGTCAAAGGCGCAGTCTGACTTGGGAAGGGGGCAAGCGGGTATTGGTGGCGTATGCCTTTCTAGCACCTAACCAACCCAACAGGGCTGAATTGATTCGGGGGCTTGCGTGAAGAGCTGTGCTTCTGCGCAAGTGAGTGTGACTGAAGAGCCCGGTGCGGGAAAACTGCACACCGGGATCTGTTCAGGAGGGTGTCGGGTAACCGGCGGTCTCACCGCGACTATTTATTAGAGGTAGCCTCTAAGAGGAAAATGACATTGAACGAAGGTGAATCAGTCAAGGTTTATATTCGTCGAGTTAATCGAGTAATAGATTATATAAAGGCCAATCTTGATGGTGATTTGTCGTTAGATCGTTTATCTGGTGTTGCAAACTTTTCCAAGTATTACTTTCATCGAATATTTAAAGCCGTGATGGGTGAGAATGTCAATGCATATGTTGGTCGCTTACGTGCTGAGAGATCAGCGTTTATGCTGCTTTATAATCCAAGCAAATCAATCACATCTATCGCTTACGACGTAGGCTTTAGTAGTCCATCGGTGTATTCACGTGAATTTAAATCTTTCTATAAACTACCTCCTTCCAAATGGAGGAAAATTAAAAATAGCAATATTTGCAAAGTAGAAAGCAATTTTAGCAAAGAACTGCATCAGCCTGAGTTTTATATTCATTTCTCCGAAACTAAGCCTATATGGAGAAATCATATGACTCAGAATATTGAATTGAATATTGAAGTTCGTGAAATGCCAGAGATTCCTATCGCCTACGTGAGACATCATGGTGCGTACGATCCATTTGATAAACAACTATTCCAATCATTATTTCAAAAATTAATGTCTTGGGCTGTACCACTGAATTTATTTAAACCGCCGCAAACCAAAGCCATGACTATCTATAGTGGTGGGCACCCAGATACAACAGAACCCGACAAGCTGACAGTCGACGTCGCAATTAGTCTTGCAGGGGTTGTAAATGTCAAAGGTGATATTGGCGTGCGGTCCATTCCAGCGGGACAGTACGCAGTGGTGAGTCTTGTTGATGCCACTATGGAAGAATCTGGAAAGGCTTGGGAAACTCTATTTAATGATTGGTTACCTCACAGTGGTTACCAGCCTGGGGATGGCGCGTATTATATAAATCATCAAAACGATCCTGAGCAACATCCCCAGAAATTGTACACACTAGAGATGTATTTACCAGTGAAGCCACTATAAAAAACATAATAACGGCGCTTAACTCGGACACACCTACGCAATGCAAATTTTGTTCTTTGAATGCAAAAAAATATCCATTGCTACGGCATGCCAGTTAGCGCTGTCGTTGAGGCTGTAGCACAGATTTCTCGTATTACTGCTTCTCTTAATTAGCCTAGAAGTAGCTTCTGTTGCAAATGCAGGTGCTTTGTTTTCAATTGCTTTTGTTTCTACTACACCGAAAAATTCATCTTGTACCTTATTCCCCGTTGCACTGGCTTGAGATGTTGATACAATTCCATACATAAGCATCAAACAAGAGATAAGATATAATGCAATACTGTCAATGTCTTTGTATCTCATTGATTTAGTATAAAATATACGAAACTCTTCTGGTATTTTACTAAATAATGTATCCACTTTATGTCCCATACTGTAAACCAATTATTCTATAGCTCTGTGAGCATAACTCCTCTCATTATGGCCTTTCTAGTTCTTTCCTCAGGGCATATAGTTGATCTAATATAGGTTGCACTTTGTTTTTAACAGAATACCGATTGAGGAAATTAATCCCTACATATAAGGCTAAACATATAATCCAGTAAACCCAAGTGGCCGCATCGGGAAAATAGCTCCCAGTACGCTGAACATATCCACCGTAGGAAGATAATACAACTGCAACAAACATTGGACTTAGGTACCAGTAGGCTATGCTATTCAAGAGTTTTGCGTCCTTTTCCCGCCTTTCTATCTGAATATTGACTTTGGCAGACAGTGTCCAGTCGTCAGAGGTGGATGCTTTCCGTCCAGA
>JARRQF010000343.1:0-4189 GCA_037382065.1 Candidatus Thiodiazotropha sp.
TCCGCGTTGTTGCGCGCCTTGGAAAGGGAGAAGCCATTCCCGGCGGCACGCGCCTAGCGGCTAACCGCTTAGCGTCACGCTATCATCGTCAATTTGTATGAAGCACCACACTAGATAGAGCGAGATATCCTCATGGCTGCACCGATCGTCGACGGCATAAATCGTACCCTCAGCGTTGACGATTAGGTAGCGATGTGAATCGATCTCAATCCGCTTCATGCTGCCTTTAGGCAGTTCATCCAGCCTGGCAACTTCCACCCATGTTTTCTTCATGCTATCTAATGCGTTGCACAGCACGACCAGAATCGAGTACCTGACGAACCTGATCGGCGGCACTCTGCAGGCTGTCATGACGATTGGTGTGCCATAGAGGCAGGGCACAGGCATATACCAGAGCGTCATAGGCAGGTCCCTTTTCACCCTGGAGTGCCCGCAGGCCCGTTTCAGCAGCGACCTGAGCCGCTTCGGTAACATCTTTAATGCGTGCCACCTCATCACCGTTCTTTATCGCGAGCCCCTCTGGCAAAGGTACTGCGCGCATCTCTTGCTTGATCGAAAGAGATTCCGGTGATATATCCAGCGGTTCTTCCTGGCCAAGATTGTCATAGCGAAAGATCATGCCGGCCTGTCTTAGGGAGGGGATGACGCCCCCCTCTGTGCCACGCACCAGTAGACATCCTTCAAATCCTGCAAAACGGGCCAGTGAGGCATATTTTGCAGGGTAGGGCTTATGCACATATCCGGTCATGAGATGGGTCTTATTCCGTGCTGTGATTGGTTTTGCCAACACTTCAACCGTCGTTAATACCTGACGTTTGATAATACGTTGACGTAAACGGGTGAGATTGTGCAGGCCGGGACAAAAGGTTTTCTGATCGATATAGGTCCATCCGAGTTGTGGGTCTTCAAGACGCGCAACAGCACCATCCAAACTGATATCGACATCAATGCCCGCTGCTTGAAGAACATGTCGATGGGTTACACCAAATTTGGGGCCTACAGAATCAAGACCATGACTGACGCAGGGTAGGCCGCAAGTAGCTAAGACCGCAGGAATCATTGGAGCAACCGGTAAATTGCGATTAACCCCGTCATAAGGGTCTGCCAGGGAGATCAGCTCATCCACCTTGGCAACACGGCTATCCGAGATCTTTAAAATGGCGTCTAAACTGCCTTTATTCTCATCGTCGGTTTCCCGCTTCATACGCAAGGCAATGAGGAAAATGGCCGTTTGGACATCATCGATCTCACCACGAAGGATTGCTGACATGCCCTCACTGGCTTCTTTGAGGGTGATATCTTTGCTTAATTCTGGGCCGGTGGCGATGCGTTGAATAATCGAGTGCATCAGGGCGGAGGAGGCCATGTTATCGGTCATCTGGTACTACCTAGCGGGCTTTTGCCACAAGAGTCTGTGAAGTAATAGCTAGGCAGTATAAAAAACAGAGTAAATTTGTCAAGAATAGGATTTCAAGGTTTTAGTTGATTGTTACGGACGTTGAAGCAAGAAGCCTCACCCAAAGCAACTTGTTGCGGCGGGCGGGGAGTAGTCACTGGCACAAAGCTCGATAGCTCGAGACGAATTCTGTATTAGTGGTGTACTACGGAAGTCAGAACATGATTATATTCAAAATAGACCGAGTAATCGCCATAGTCCCAACGAGTTATCGGCGGTTCACCGACACTGGGATAGGAGGTTTGCGGTTGACCAAATCGCTGAGAGACCTGCTCCATTGTCATGTTGCGAGTAGGTCGTAGCATACCCTCTTCACTATTAATTGGCGCTGACTTGACCGAGTCCATTAGTAGGACATCAGCCATGACAGCTTGGGTAGACAGGCATAATAGTAAAATAATTGATGTGGTTGAGAAGCGAATGGTCATCTTGAGCAACTCCGAATTTGTCTCTTCAAGAAAGAATATAGCACCCATACGTAACTATAGGAAACCATAAGCATTTACGCCATAGTAGTGCTTGTCTCGCTTTGATTATTTAAATGGATATGAGAGAAAGCTCTGATAGAGCTAGCAGATTGAGCAATGGCTACAGTTCAGCGCGCAGTTTTTTGTTAGTCTATGCGGTTCACACCCACTTTATGTATTAATGCCAAACTATGTTTAAACCGATCGAACTATTTATCGGCCTGCGCTATACGCGTGCCAAACGGCGAAATCATTTCATCTCATTTATATCCACAACCTCTATGGTTGGGATTATGCTGGGTGTGGTTGCATTGATCGTCGTGCTATCCGTTATGAATGGGTTTCACAAAGAAGTCCGAGAGCGAATTCTTGGTATGGCTTCGCATGCCACCATTTCTGGTGCCAATGGCGCGTTGACTGACTGGCGTGAAGTGCAGGCACAGGCCAGCAAAAATCCCCATGTGGTCGGAGAAGCGCCTTATGTAGAAGGGCAAGGTATGCTGATCAGTGGCCAAAAGGTCAGTGGCGTCCTATTAAGGGGGATCTTGCCAAACCAAGAGGGGCAGGTATCGGATGTCATATCCAAAATGAGCCATGGGGCAATCGAGACACTTCAATCTGGAGAGTATCAGATCATCCTTGGACATGAGCTTGCCATGGTTTTAGGCGTTGGCGTTGGAGACAAGGTAACGTTAGTGACGCCCCAGGTAAATGTGACTCCTGCTGGAATCATGCCTCGACTCAAACGTTTTACTGTTAGTGGTGTCTTTCAAGTTGGAATGGGTGAGTATGATCGTGGTGTAGCGATTCTGCATATCAAAGATGCGGCGAAGTTAATGCGCCTAGGTGATGATGTGACGGGGGTTCGTTTGAAACTGGATGACCTATACCTGGCTCCCCAGGTATCACGGGAGCTTGCGGTCAGTATGGGAGGGTACTACCGCATCAGTGACTGGACCATGCAGCACCGCAATTTTTTCGCAGCTTTGCGTACCGAAAAACGCATGATGACCATCATACTTTCATTAATTGTCGCTGTAGCTGCATTCAACATCGTCTCAACCATGGTGATGGTGGTTACTGATAAACAGTCCGATATCGCAATACTGCGAACTCTGGGTACCTCACCTCAATCAATCATGGGTATCTTCATGGTGCAAGGGGCAACCATTGGCATTATTGGTAATCTTCTCGGTATGCTGGGAGGTATGTGGCTTGCTTACAATGTTGAAGAAATCGTAAGTTGGATCGAAGAGGTATTTCATCTCGACTTTCTTGATCCCAGCATCTACTACATCACAAAACTTCCATCTGATCCTCAGATGAGCGATGTCTTGTTTATTGGTGGAATGGCGTTTCTTATTACTTTGCTGGCGACCCTCTATCCCGCTTGGAAGGCATCACGTACCCAGCCAGCTGAGGCGCTACGATATGAATGAACACAAGCAAGTGCTTCAAGCCACTAACCTGGTTAAAACCTTTGCTCAAGGGAATCTCTATGTGGAGGTATTGCAGGGTGTTGATCTGAATATCCTTGAAGGTGAGCGGATCGCCATTGTTGGGGTATCCGGCTCAGGAAAAAGTACCCTCCTGCATTGTCTGGGAGGGCTAGATAAACCGGATGCTGGTCAAGTGATGTTAAATGGACGTGATTTACTCAGTCTCAGCGAGCGGGAGAGAGGTCGACTTAGGAACCAAGGTATGGGGTTTGTCTATCAATTTCATCATCTACTACCTGAGTTCAGTGCACTTGAAAACGTGGCAATGCCATTGCTGATTGGCGGAGAGTCGGTTGGCGAAGCAAAAAGAGAGGCTGAGGCGATGCTTCAACAGGTTGGCTTGGGCAAGCGCATGGAGCACAAACCCAACGAACTCTCTGGCGGAGAGCGTCAACGTGCGGCTCTAGCACGAGCGATGGTTCATCATCCCTCCTGTGTACTGGCGGATGAACCAACAGGCAATCTGGACAGAAAGAGCGCTGAGCAGGTTTATGAACTCATGCTGCAGCTAAATGTAGAGCGTAATATCAGCTTTGTGGTTGTGACTCATGATGTCGAACTCGCCTCACAAATGGACCGTACGCTGCAGTTAATTGATGGCAAGCTCACATCTCTCTAATCCACACGATAGTAACCCAACCCGAAGGGTAGACTAGTGTGGTGCTTCATACAAATTGACGATGATAGCGTGACGCTAAGCGGTTAGCCGCTAGGCGCGTGCCGCCGGGAATGGCTTCTCCCTTTCCAAGGCGCGCAACAACGCGGAT
>JARRQF010000344.1:0-4148 GCA_037382065.1 Candidatus Thiodiazotropha sp.
GGCAGCGTTGCAACTCCTTGGAATAGCGGGCTATTCCGCGTCGTTGCGTCTTGCCCTGCACCGCCACAAGCGCACCCTTCACGCTGTCCAACTGATCTTTTTAGGTTGAAAAGGGCGAGTCATTCCCTGCGCATTGCGCCTTGTCTCCTGGCCTGAGCAGGCTTCTATCATCGTCAATTTGTATGAAGCACCACACTAGCTAGCTATCCATCAGAGAAAATTGCCGCAGATAGAAGCTGCCATTGGGCCTCCCAATGTTTCAGGGGGGAAGTTTTAAAGCGGCTGCGTAGATATTGATGCATCAATCCCTCGGCCAGGCCTATCATTAGATTGGCCAAAATGGCGATATCTCCCACAGGTACCCGCCCTTCACCGCGCATCTCGCCTTCTCGTAGAACCTGCTTGAGTTGGATTTCGACCCGGTCAAAAAATTGTTCCACCCGAACACGCAAGCGTTCGGTTTCACCAACCAGGGCATCACCAAGCAATACACGAGTAATGCCAGGGTTACGTTCAGCAAAAACCAGTATCAGATAGAGTATCTGGGCGCAGCGTGTCTGTGCCTGGGACTGCTCTTTAATGATCTGATTCACCCGAACGAAAACGCTCTCTTCAGCAAAGTCAATCAATCCCTCAAACATCTTGGCCTTGCTGGCGAAGTGGCGATAGAGGGCAGCCTCGGAAACCCCTACAGCACGCCCTAGTGACGCCGTGGTAATCCGATTCCCTGGATTCTGCTCCAGTTCACTGGCCAAGGCTTCAAGAATCATCTGCCTCCGGGATATCTTATCCTTGGCCATTATCGCCGCCGAATTAGGGTTCCTACCCCTTCATCTGTAAAAAGTTCAAGTAGCACCGCATGAGGAACTCGGCCATCAATAATATGGGAACTCCCAACACCAGACTTTACCGCATCAAGCGCTGTGGTTATTTTTGGCAACATACCGCCATGTATGGTGCCATTGGCAATCAGTTCATCGACACGTTCAGCTGAGAGCCCAGTCAATAGGCCGCCATCCTTATCCAGCAATCCCTGGGTATTGGTTAATAAAATCAACTTTTCTGCCTGCATTATCTCAGCTACCTTACCAGCCACCAAGTCGGCATTGATATTATATGAGTGTCCATCCTTGCCAACGCCAATGGGCGCAATAACTGGGATAAAATCACCCTGCACCAGCATATCCAGGACACTGACATCAATACTTTCTACCTCTCCTACATGACCTATGTCGATGATCTCAGAAGCATCCAGCTCGGGGCCACGGCGATTAATAACCATTTTTTTGGCATGGATCATATCGCCATCCTTACCGGTCAACCCCACAGCGGATCCACCAGCCCGGTTAATCAGACTAACAATATCCTTATTGACCAGCCCACCAAGCACCATCTCCACTACATCCATGGTTTCGCTATCAGTTACCCGCATACCCTGTACAAACTCAGAGTCCTTGCCCAATCTTTTTAGTAGCTCACCTATCTGAGGGCCACCACCATGTACCACAACAGGATTGACTCCGACCAGCTTCATCAAGACCACGTCCATGGCAAAGCTATTTTTCAGCGACTCATCAACCATCGCATTGCCACCATATTTAATGACCAGGGTCTTGCCACTGAAGCGTTGAATATAGGGTAGGGCTGAAGTTAATACATGGGCGACATTCTGCGCCTGTTCAGGGGATAAGCTCATCTTGAGGACACTGATTACTCTGTAAGGAAAACATTTATCCAGGCTCTTGACTCAATTCGAAATTGATCAGAATGGAAGCTTAAGCTCTGGATCGATCTTGCTCAGCATATCATGGAAGATCGACTGCACTTGGTTTAGACCCTCTTCGGTCTCAGCTTCAAAGCGAAACAGCAGGGCAGGCGTGGTGTTTGAGGCGCGCACCAATCCCCAGCCATATTCAAATTCAGCCCGCAAACCATCAATCTTAACCATTCTGGCACCAGGCAGGTCAGGCAATTGCTCAATCGAACTCATTAGCTTAGCCGCCTGCCCCTCTTCCAAACGCAGCACATACTCTGGGGTAGAGAGACTCTCAGGCAATTCCGCAAAAATCTCAGCACTGCTACGATAGTCTAGCGATAAAATTTCCAGAAGACGCGCTCCAGCATAGATACCATCATCAAATCCGTACCAACGCTCAGAAAAGATAATATGGCCACTAAACTCACCGGCCAACAAAGCATGAGTCTCTTTCATCTTGGCCTTGAGCATGGAGTGGCCGCTCTTCCACATTAAAGGACGACCACCATTGGATAGAACAACATTCGCCAAGTTACGACTGCACTTCACATCATAAATGATGTCGCCCCCTGGCTCCCGGCTCAGCACATCAATCGCCAGATACATCAGCAGACGATCCGGCCAGATGATTTTACCAGAGGAATCAACCACCCCCAAACGATCGCCATCACCATCAAAGGCCAGTCCCAATGCCGCTTCATGCTTAACCACGGCCTTTTGCAAGTCCTGCATATTTTTGGGATTGCCAGGATCTGGGTGGTGATTGGGAAAATCACCATCCGGGGTACAATAGAGCTCAACCACCTCACACCCCAACTGACGATAGAGTTCTGGTGCGACCACAGATGCGGCACCATTGCCACAATCAACCACCACTTTAAGCGTCTGTCCAAGCCGAACGTCAGAAACTATCTGTTCGATATAGTCGCCAATGATATCCCGAGAATCAAAGGAACCTTCAGCTTGCAGCAACTGGTCTGCGTCAATTCTTCTACGCAGTTCCTGAATAGCGTCTCTTGATGGGCTATCCTTTCCAATGATCACTTTCAATCCATTATATTGCGGCGGATTGTGGCTGCCAGTTATCATAACACCACACCCACTATTCAACTCATGTGCCGCATAATGAACTAATGGGGTGGGCACCAGTCCCAGGTCGATGACATCTCGGCCACTATCCATAAGCCCCTGGATCAACGCCCCCTGAAAACTTTCACTGGAATTGCGCGAATCTCGCCCCACAACCACCGCATTATGCCCCTGCTCGTAAATCTCACTGCCAATACCTTGCCCCAATAGAGCAACGACCTCCTCAGTCAATGTCTCGCCAACAACGCCGCGTATATCATAAGCACGAAAAATTGAGGGTGAGATATCGACTGAGTTACCCAGGGCCACCAAATTGGATTGCTCCGGAATGTTGGGTACAGCTTCCTCAACGGTAATACCTCCTATCTCATCGTCATCCGAAAGCGACTGACTGGCCTTACTCTTCTCAGCCCTCAGTAACCGAAATTCCTTGATCTGGTGCACCATAACATCCAGTGTCGGCTGAAGATCCGCCAAATGTGCCAATTGCTTTTTGGGAGGGCGTCCCGTCACCAGCACTTCCACCAATGACAGAATACTATGTTGATCCTTTTTTAGTGCCTTGCTCATCTGCGCAGCAAGCCTCAACATTAATAAGCCCCCGAATAGAAACACCAATAAGCTAGGAGCTACCTGAACGGCTAACTGAAGTGGGTCTATTGAGCTTTCTGTGCTACCCCAATAAGCAATCTGCCAGATACTGTTCGAGATAGGAATCACTCCATCAGGTTGACTATCCGAAGCCGCCTTAGGCCCCTTACCCGCAATGACCAGAGGTGGTTTATCTGAAATCACCTGCTGCCACTCAATATGCCCTATGCCACCTCCGATTGAATCAAGTAATTTTTGTAGCATTTGAGTAGCAAAAGCAGCGTGAATAACCCCCTCAACCTGACCTGACGGCGAGCGAACCGCCGATGCAATAGCGATATGTTGCTCAGTCGTACCAAATTGGTGTAACTCAGCCTGAGGCTGATCGCTGTTTTCTGCACGGCGGAGCAGTTGCAATGAAGCAAAGCCCATATTGGGACTATGGCTGGTATCTGGTGCACTCAACTTGACTGGCAACAAACGTACCAGCAATGCATCCGGCACTAGCGCAGCCAAACGCGCCTGCTCCGCCACAAGTGCCTGAGGGTCATCCTCGCTGAACACCCCATTCACCGTAACCTGACCAGCAACACTGCTGATCAAGTTAATCTGTTGCTGAATCAGCGCATTGAAAGACTCAGCCAATAGGCCGGCCGCTATCTTAGACTGCTGTTGTTGCTGAACCTGCTTCTCTGTTTGTGCTGCAAAAAAA
>JARRQF010000345.1:0-4140 GCA_037382065.1 Candidatus Thiodiazotropha sp.
ATCCGCGTTGTTGCGCGCCTTGGAAAGGGAGAAGCCATTCCCGGCGGCACGCGCCTAGCGGCTAACCGCTTAGCGTCACGCTATCATCGTCAATTTGTATGAAGCACCACACTAGCGAAGCCGATAATCGAGCCCCTCACCATCAACTACCCTCCGAATCATCGACTGATCCTGCGGCGGATTCTCCTGAGAAACAACAGGGTCAAGTACGGCACCAAGCTGAATACCACGTACCAATGCATCCCGGTTACCCTGTACTCGCAATAGAAAATCGACCTTTTCCGAACCAGCTTCCAATAGGTCAACCTGTTCGATCATTGCCAAAGAGCGAAGATAGTCCTGCACCAGCACATAGTCAGCAAGTCTCGTCAAGCCATGCACTCGCAATCTCAGGTTAATGCCCCCCTGACTCACATGTCGAGGAGCAAATCGCAATGCCAAAGCATCCGCCGCCTGCTCCAATCCCTCGCTCGCCAAGGCTTGCTTGCTATTTGCCACATCCTGCCACCGCTTAACCTTATCTGGCAGGTAGAGTATCCACTTCCCTTGCCAGCTATCACCCCCACGATATGAGAATCTCCCCACCAATATGGCATCGGGTGAATAGCGATCTGAAGCGCGCCTGATACTCTCTTCAAATCCACCCCATAGGTCACTTACCTGGATAGCACTCTGATCCTCAATGTCCATTAGTGGCCAGACCAATGGGATTCCTCGGGAATAGGCTACCTGGTCCATCTGCTCTTTCAGTCCTGGCTTTTGCTCTGGAGAGAGCAGGCTACGTCCAGCTCCTTTCTCCTCACCCAGCCAGATAAGCATGCTAGGGCGAGTTTCACCCCAAACAGGGATACCACTTTTACGAAGCTGACGATTCACAGCCCGAGTATCAAAACGAGCCCATAGCAGTCGATCAGGAGTCGCATCAGAACGGTTGCCAGCAGGGAGATCCAAAGATTTGTACCGATA
Source organism: Candidatus Thiodiazotropha sp. (assembly GCA_037382065.1). Taxonomy (GTDB): domain Bacteria; phylum Pseudomonadota; class Gammaproteobacteria; order Chromatiales; family Chromatiaceae; genus Thiodiazotropha. Next base: position 967 of record JARRQF010000345.1, read on the forward strand.
TTGCTGGACGAAACCTGACGCTTTATTCAGTAATGGTGCTAAATCAGGGTTATTCAGCAGCCCTCTGTCACCACTGACTTTGATCAGCACACGGGCAAAAGCATTGCGGATTCCTGTGGCACGGGCATTCGCACCCTGACCTGATACCGGCACTTCAGACTCATACAGGTTGTCTACCGATTCGGCCCAGGCGGAAGAAACTGCCAGGATAGCGAGAGCAGGTAGTAACCAGCGAAAGAAAAACAACTGTCGAAATAGATTCATCCTAGAATCCGTAGTTGAACATGGATTTGTGGATTCACCCAATGGGTGTGTACAAAATTCATTAATTGATCAAGCATTTCATTACCTTACGTCAGATATTAGTGGTTAACTGCGGAATCTAGGCCACAAGCTTAAGAAATAGTATGGAATCTTAACGCGCCAGAGGAAAAGATGAAAATTTCACCAATCACAATCTCACTCAGGAAAATCTTCTGTTAGAATTCGCTTCTGAATATCCCCCAAGCAAACTGGAGTATCATCCCTTGGCGCAAAAGTCCAAACCCAGCCATCCAGCCTCACTCAGCTACCGCGATGCCGGTGTGGATATCGATGCTGGCAATCAACTGGTTGAACGTATCAAACCGATTGTCAAACAGACCTTTCGTCCTGGAGTACTCGCTGGACTGGGTGGATTTGGCGCGCTATTTGAACTTCCGTTGGATCGCTATCGCGAACCGGTTCTTGTTTCAGGTACAGATGGTGTCGGCACCAAACTCAAGCTGGCCTTGGAGCTAAATCGACACGATACCATCGGTATCGATCTGGTAGCTATGTGTGTTAACGATATTATTGTGGCCGGCGCAGAACCTCTCTTTTTTCTGGACTACTATGCAACTGGAAAACTGGACCCAGATACTGCCACCGATGTGGTGCGTGGCATTGCTGCTGGTTGCATGATGGCTGGCGCCGCTTTAACAGGCGGTGAAACCGCTGAAATGCCGGGTATCTACAGCGAAGGCGACTATGATCTTGCTGGATTCTGTGTCGGCATCGTCGAAAAAAGTCACCTGATTCAACCTGAACGAGTTCAAACTGGCGATGTACTGATCGGCCTTGCCTCATCGGGTCCTCACTCCAACGGATACTCGCTGGTGCGCAAGATTCTTCAGGTCAGTGGTAGCGACCTACAGCAACCTCTGGCCAACACTACCCTGGGTGAAGCGCTACTGGCTCCCACTCGTATCTATGTCAAACCCCTTTTACAACTAATGCAGTCTGTGGAGATTCATGCCTTGGCCCACATCACAGGAGGTGGACTACCTGAGAATCTGCCGCGTGTCTTACCTCAAGGGTGCCAAGCGGTCATCGACAGTGACAGCTGGGAGCTTCCACCTGTTTTTACCTGGCTGAGACAACAAGGCAATCTGGTAGCCAATGAGATGCTCAGAACCTTCAATAGCGGTGTTGGTATGGTTATCTGTGTTGCCCAAGAGGATGAACAGCGCACCCTGGATCTGCTTAATGGCAGTGGTGAGACAGCTTGGCATCTCGGTTCGATTGAAGCCACATCTGATAACAGGCATCCGGTCCTCATTACCGGACACTTGGCATGACATCCCCACCACGGCTTGCCGTGGTGGTGCTGATCTCAGGGCACGGCAGCAACCTACAAGCCATCATCGATGCGGCAAGCAATGGGCTTCCCATCGATATCGTTGCGGTTATCAGTAACCGCCCCAATGTTTACGGCCTGGAACGTGCGGCACAGGCCGGTATAGAAACAGCATTGCTCCAGCATAAAGACTTTCCCGATCGTGATAGCTTTGACCAAGCCTTGGTTGCCTTAATTGACCATTACACACCTGAACTCGTTATTCTTGCCGGTTTCATGCGTATTCTCAGCGCAGATTTCGTGCGTCACTATACGGGGCGGATATTGAACATTCACCCCTCTCTATTACCAAAGCATAGAGGCCTGGATACACATCAGCGTGCGCTTGACTCAGGAGACACGCTGCATGGAGCCACCGTCCATTTTGTTACCGAAGAACTGGATGGAGGACCACTCATTTCACAGGCCCAAGTTACGGTGGAAAGCAGTGATAATGCAAGTACACTAGCTAAACGGGTACTAGATAAGGAACATCAACTCTATCCTCTTGCCATTCGTTGGTTTGCGCAAGGACGATTAAAACTGGATGATAGTGAAAATGTCATTCTTGATAACAAAAAAATCGATCAACCGATTATCTACGCGCCACAGGACGCTATCCAGTAGCGCACTCATAAAGCTGCCTTCCCACTTCGGCAAATGGCTGGTGGGCTTTGGCATGCTTCTCGTCTCTTTATCCCTTACTGCAAATAGCTTGGAGGTATTAAAACCTTTTACCGCTGTCTTCAGCGTATACCGAAATATTATTCCCCTAGGAAATCTCACCCTAAACTTCGACCTAAATAGCGTAGGGGAATACACCTACACAGCACACACCAATCCCGGCATGCTAGCTGGCATATTCCAGCGTGATGAGGTTGTGGAGAAGAGCCAGGGGAGCCTTATCAATAACCAGATCAAATCCAACCATTACAGCTATCGGAATATTGATGACACATCGGCCAATACAGACGTCAAATTCGACTGGCATAAACTCAATGTCAACACCAAAAGCCATGGCGTCACTTGGTCCCAATTAATCTCCAGCGGCATTCAGGACAAGCTTAGTCAGCAATTACAAGTCAGGATACATTTGGCACAGGGGAGCGAATCGGTAAGTTATCAGGTCGCTGATGGAGGGAAATTAAAGACCTATCAGTTCCAAGTAGACGGTGAGGAAGTGGTTGAAACGCCCTATGGTGAACTCAACTGTCTACGAGTGAAACGTCGCAAGGAATCCCGACCACCGGACTACACCATCTGGTTTGCAGCGAAACTCAACTATCTCCCGGTAAAGATCGAACGCACTCAAGGAGAAGAGTTATACAGAATGGTTCTGGATAAGCTGACACACCATTAGTCTTAGGGTCAGGGAAATAAATCATCATCCAAAGATTGCGCTGGATTTTATCCCGGATTCTAGTGTGGTGCTTCATACAAATTGACGATGATAGCGTGACGCTAAGCGGTTAGCCGCTAGGCGCGTGCCGCCGGGAATGGCTTCTCCCCTTCCAAGGCGCGCAACAACGCGGATGACC